>CAKZMA010001295.1 GCA_937127375.1 uncultured Coleofasciculus sp.
CCCCAGCCTTAGCATTCCGTCCAATTGCTGTCAATTCTTCATAGTTAATATTTTTTAACCGGGGCGCTTCATCGCAAACGATATAGGTAGGAGTCCAGCTATGGTTGGGATTCTTCATGCGGCGATACATCACATTCATCACGTAGCTAATCATCACCCCTGCTAAACAAGAGCCAAATTTACCGTCTGCCAAGGATTGACCAATCACCAGCGTATGTCTGGAATTACCATTCAACGCCCGCAACAGAAAAATTCCACTACTTCCATCACAAATCAACTTCACATTCGGATCTTTAAATGGACTGAGTTTGTTTTGCAAAAAACTAATATCCAGACCAAAGCGATCATCGGGAAGCGTTAGATACGAATAGAGGTCAGAACTCCACTGAGCATTCGCTTGGGGTAAATTATTTAGCAAGGCTCGCACGGTGTCTCTATCCATTACGATGTCTGGCAAATCACTGGGATTGACCTTGACTAAGTTTTGCCGACGTGCTTCAACGACCACTCCGAGAATGGCAGCCAACCACATGATATCTCGCTTCCAGAAGGCAGCATTATGATCAGTCTCGCCGAAATCTCCATAGAGTGCTTCTGCGATCGCCCTAATTTCCTTTTCCGTGCCAAACTTTTCCAACTCTTCCAAAAAGTTCCAAACGACCCGATTCTTACTGGCACTTAAGTCCCAGCACAGTAACTTTGACCCGGCACGACAAGCCAGAACAGATAAGCGATCGCCTAAGAATCCCGCCGCATCAACACAAACTAGGTTTCCCTTGTTCATCAAGTTCTCTGCCGACTTCAGCAGCAGTTTTGTTTTGCCTGATCCAGTCGCGCCCACAATCAGAACGTGCTGCGGCAAAAACTGATTAGAAATCCAAACATCTGCTCCCACAGTCCCTTGATTCCGCCTCAGATTTACGTACTTGCCTAACCAAAAATCACCATTTTTACCGTTACCTGTAGTCAAGCAGCCGAGTTCATTGGTGTTAGCGGTTTGCGAGTAATCAAAAAGTTCTCGATATCTTACCGATGGTTTGAGTGACTCTCCAGGGCTGAGAATCAGAACATTTTTACTATTGATCGAAGCCCCAACTGACTTAAATCCCTGATGAAAAGACCAACCCAGACCTCGAAAACACACTTCCATCATCTTTATAAAGATTTGTAATATCAGACTGAAAACGTGAAGAGTGATTTGTACGAACAAACCAAAGAGCCAAAAAAGAAATCGCTCCATAGTGCATCTCAGGACTTGATATCAAAATGGATTCAGCAATGCCATCTAACCCTAGAGGTTAGGAGAAGAACCCGAAGAGGCAGAAGGAGGATTCGGTGTTGGAGTAGTGGGGTTCTGCTGCTTAGTTTGTAGGTTTTTAGCTTTCAACTCAGATAGCTTCTTCTTAGATTCGGTTAGCGGCGGCATTTGGTTCGTCGGTTGTGTCTGCCCGTTTGTTCCTAGTGAAGCTCTCGTATGGTCGCGCTGTTCTATCGCTTTTCTGACCCGCTGGTCAATATTTGGGTTAGTATTGGGGGTTTTTCGTCCTTCGGGGTTCATACACTTAACTGCTTGTTTTAGTATTATAAGTAAGTAGTATTTATTAGTATATATTGGACTTTAGACTAATTCAACCTCGCCGGAAACTTACCGAGTGACAATAATCAATTTTACTCAATCGAATCAAACTACTACTGCATGGGAGTTACAGCAATTTAAAGGCACTTGTTCTTTTCCTGTGCTATGAGAAAATTGTGCGATCGCGAGACTTTTTGAAGAGTTTGAAAGAGTTTGAAGAACGCAGTCCCAAGCAAAACTCGGCAAAAAGACAAATAACTACGGGGCTACGAAAACCTTCCAAAGGCTCTATACCTCTTGGTGTGTGGGTTTCAAAGTCTCATTGCTTTGGATTCAGTTTCTTCAAATCAAAAAATTTAGTCTAAAGTCCAGAGCTAAATCCTAATGTGTTCGTGATATTTGGAAGCAGCTCTGTAATCAGCTTGCCATCTTCTCCCATACCCGTAGCTTCTCTGTATAATCCAGCCGCATTATTGCTATACTCATCATGGGATGGTTTTTCCTTGGAAACTTCTGCCATCAGTTTGGCGGTGTATTCTTCTAGTTTCCATGCTTGTTCTGGACTCAAGGCTGACTTAGCTTGTTCTACAGCCTGCGCCAATCCATTTAATAAGCCTTCTTTCTCTTGGTAATGAATAATTCGTTTCATCTGGTGAGCCAGCCAGTAGAACAAAGGGTCAAATTTCCAGCCTTCAAGCTTTGTTGGAGGGACTTTGGGAGGAGAAATTTGATTGAGAACGCTCATGTCTGCACCCTGAACACCGACTGCCAGAAAGTTGAGTTGCTCTGCCGCTACCTCCTGCTTCATCCGTTGCGCGGCATTCTGCCAATTATCACTTGGAATACTACCTGTAATCAATACTATCCAGGGTGGACAAATTTGCATATTCTGGCTTTTGTAAATAGACTTGCGATGTTCAATTATCTTCAGTGCTACTTCAATTCCTCGCCCTGTAGCTGCTGTGCCACTCAACTCCAGTTCATGTAGAGAAAAGCTTCCAGCAGTAGTGAATTGTCGGACTACTTTTGCAGAATTGCCAAGCGTTACAATAGCTACCTCGACACAACTGCAAGCTGTATCATCTTTGACTAATTCTTGTTCAAAAGTATTAATTCCCTGAACTAATTGTTCGAGATACTCTGCTGACATCGAGCTAGAGGTATCAAGTAGCAACACAATTGGGTAACGCGGCAACGAAGCCTTTAGTTGAGGAGGCTCTGTAGAGTTTACTGGAGAGAGTTGGGGTTGCGAACCACCAATAGCTGGATTAAGTAGAGGCAGTGAACTCCCTTCTGAACTATCTAGCATCTGGGCTACAAATGTCTCCATTATTCCAGAGTGGCTCCCATTAGAGTTAACTAAGACATGGGGGAGTTTAATTTGAGACAAGTTCCTGACTCTAAGCTCGGCTAGATAGTTCTGAAAACCACCACGAGCTTCAATTTGATATCGGAGATTTTCTGCGCTTACTGCACCTTCTAATCGCTCTAATTGTGCCCTAAGCTGCCTCGTAATCACTTCTAACTGCATATCTGCTATTGCTTTTGCCTTCTCGTAGTCCTTACGCTTTTTTTCTGTATCTTTTTGTATGTCATAATTCATGCCCATCTGTTTAGCCTGCTCACGCTGTTTAAGAATCTTTTCTAATTCATCAGGCAAATCGATCTCATTGATAAACGTACCGATAGCTTGAACTCCGTATGCATCGAGGTGGGGTTTGATAAAATCCACTGCTTCTTTCTGTCTTTGGCTACGTTTATCATGAAAATCAAGCGCTTTTTCATCTTGGGCGGAGTTGCGGAAGTAGTTACCTATCATTGGCTCTAAAACTCTGGTAACAAGATTTCTGATTGAAGTGAGTTTTAGCAGGCTAGGTTCAATTGCATCTGACGGATCTGATATTCTAGTTGCTGGGGAACCAATACGAGAAATCATCTTGGGAGCATTTTTACCATCAATGCTGATAACTTGCGTAACTTCAACATCAAAGTCAAAACCATCTTTGGAACGAAGTTTCAAAGCACGAAGATTTGCATCATAATTCGTTGGTGGCTTTTCTTGGTTTGACCAATCCAACGTAATTTCATGAGTTGGAACAATCACTACATCCATGGCTCTAGTGTTGATTGCATGTTTACCAGGATAAAGAGGAGTGTTCCAAACCCCTTTATATCCTGGTTCAACAGGTTCGTCGTTAGAAGCGAGAGGAACTCTCCCCACATGAGAGACTAAAACTCCAACTCTTCCAGGCTCAATTTTGGTTAGAGGTATCTGTTCAACCTTGACGAACCAAGGATTTAAATTCCAAGAACCAGTTGGAAGAACTTCTTCTTGTAAACCATTACATCCACCTCTATCGATGAATTGTTGACCATTTTGGAAGTTATCGTGACCTCCAACGCTTGAACCCGCGATTTCACCAGCAGGGATTGCTCTACCATCGTAAGTTGTCACAAGACCGATCTTGTCCGGCTCTACTGTATAAACTCGTAAATCTTCAGGATTCATGCCATGCTGAATTGCATTCGCAGAAGTAATAACCGTAAACAATTCAGTATTTATTTGATAGTTTCCCGCTGTCAGAATGCCTAGTTGACGACCTTTCTCACCACCATTTTCGAGAAATGCTCGTGCATCCTGAAAATCATTGCATTCAATTACCCTACCAAGGCTTCGTTCTCGTGGAATCGGTTGTCCATCTTTGGCAACAACTAACCCGATTTCCCCCTGAGGAATGTTGATTATCGGCTCTCTCCGAATTTCATATTGCCACGAAAAGATAGGATGCGTTCCTGGAGGAAGAATGTCAGCCTGATAACCAGCTTCTCCATTAAGCGCAATATATCTACCAGGAGATAATTTTGAACCAAATTTTTTCCGGACAATACCAATTTCGTTTGCTTTAATTTCGACAATTTCTAGGGGACTCATATCAGGCATACCTCACTTTGTTTAATTTTTATATTCATTCGATAAACAGGTTTCTATGTGAGACAAAAAACTTTTAAAATTGCTCTTCCATAAGCTTAACCAATCCGGTTCATTTCTCAGTCCAGTTAGCTGAAGAGAAGGTAGATGTCCCTTAGGTGCATCTAAACTAAAAGAAAGATCATTATATTTTAGCCAGTCATCGTTTCTTCTCCAGCCTACACGATTGCCAAATTTAAGAAAGCAATAACCATCAAATTCACCAGGTTGACCACCAACATTTCGCCAGATATTCCTCTGTGTGCTAAATCCAAACTTACTTTGACTGAAATTTACCCATAAGTTGTTTATGATACGAATATCTTGACAAGGGAAGTTTTCAATATCTCTAGCTCTTAACCAACCAAAATTTTGTCGTTTAGAAACTTCGAGCATAAGCCTAGCTGTTTCTAAGTCTGCCTCTCTCCATTTCCCTGCCTTTAAAAGCTTACATAGTTTGCTATAGTTAGCGTGAAACTTAGTAATTGGCGGCTTATCTTCTAGCTGTTTTTGCAATGAAATTGAACTAGAGTCCTCATCCGGAATAAGGGGTTCAGGTAAAGGCAATGGCTCTAATTTGAGTGGAGGCAACCCTAAATATGAGACTGTTTTTTTCAGTTCTTCTTGATCCAGAGAGCTTAGATGAGCTTTTCGATCACGAATTCTTTGCCAAAGTTCTTCATTATCAGTTTCTAGCTTCAGTTGGCGGCGTGGATCGTCCTCACCGCGTAGCCGATCTTCAATCCTCTTGATCAAAGCCAGATCTTTCTTAATTGCTTCTAGGAGGTATTGACGCTCATCCACAGTTTACTTTCTCCGTAACTTCGCCACCAATTGTTTCCAAGCCGATTTGATATTGAATCCACTTCCGAGTTCAATCTCACCTTCGTACTCCACAAGCATCGGAACGATAGGCAGAGCAACTTTCAACCTATGTTTAAAATCCACACCAGGATCTTTAATGATTTCGGCAACAGTTTCTGCTTGAGAGGTAGGTAGAGCCGGAAGATGTTGCTCCAGTAAAGCCAGCATCTGCTGCATTTGCGGCTCCGGCACCTGATTGGCTTCGAGTGCATCTAGCAGCTTCTGAGTCAAAACAAGTTGGTTTTGATTTAACTGCTGAGCGATCGCTCCAATCACAATCTGTTCGGTGGAACCATAGCGGTTCAGTAAGGCTTGACGTGTTTGATGAAGATCTTCGTAAATAGCAACCTGACCGCTCAACAAAATGTTTATTTTGGCATCCATCTGTTGCAACTGAGTTTCTACATTTTGCATCTGAGCAGATTGAGAACTATTCAACTGCTGCTTTAGCTCTTCATACTCCTGCTGGTATCGAGCAACTGACTCCCGTTGTCGCTCAATTTCCCTTCGATATTTCGCTTTGGTTTTAGGATTTTCCGTATAGCGCAATTCATCCTCGTAATCCTTGAGCAGTTCTTGGTCTTTGGCGATGTTGTCTTCTAAATCTTGCAGTCTCTGATAAAAGCTTGAATGAATCACAGCGTTAAATTCCTACTTTCTAGGTTGAATTGCAGGTAAAAGACTGGCTACTCACTTCTCTTTTTTTCCCTAGCCTAACACCACTATCATCCATTTGGCTAAGTAGTCGGACACAAATAAACGACACAGTATAAAGTTTTGTAAAGGAAAGTCGGCAATTGCTGAAAGCGCACCGAATACAATCACAACTGACCGGGTGACAAGCCTTCTGCAATCCCTGCCTCCTTAAGCTATGGCGAAGAGTATAACTTGGTGTTCTGTCGCTGAATTTGTTTTCGCCCATCGACGAATTTGGCGCTGGTGGGCAAAGAGAATTTGTGCGCCATGGCGCACATTCCCAAGCTTTTCTGGTTCGGTTCTCGTATTGCATTTGTATTATTCATGTGGTGATTATAGACAATCCCAAAAACTCGATATTATTCTCTAGGAGGAAAGCAACGCCTCTAAATCAGAAAGTATCTGCTCCAAACGCTGCTGCTTGTGCGGATCATCCCATACCGCCTGCTTTTTCACCCGTTGCATCATCTTATCTCCCCGCCGCTGAAGCTTCACCGATTCATCCGTTGGCTCACCCTTCCTAGCCGACTTCCACTCACTAATCCGCTTTTTAATCACAGACAGCGATAACCCCTCCACAATCGCCGCTTCCATCAAACTCTGTCGCTGTGCCTGATTCTCCACTCGTGCAATAACAATAGCCTTCGTGTAATCCAACTTACCTTGGCGGAGAACCTCCAATACATCCTCCGGCAAAGAACGTAACGGTAGCCGATTTCTAATAAAAGACTCCCAGCTCATCAAGCCTAACCCATCAAATACCCACTGTACTTGCTCACTCTTTTCATTACCCGTAACGTTACGGGTAACTTTTCCTTTGGCTTCATTCTGCATTCGGTAGAGTAAGGGAACCACTTCGGACACAGGCATACTCAACTTCAACGCCAGCAATTGCAAAATCCCTTCCGTTTCTTCGACAGGATTTAAATCTTCCCGCAGCAAATTTTCCACAAGAGCCACTTGAAGTGCCTCCTCATCCGTTAATTCCCTAACAATTACCGGAACCTCTTTGAGTCCCACAGCCAGAGACGCTCGATAGCGCCGCTCTCCCGCCACAAGTTCGTAGGTTCCATCACCTAGAGGACGAACTAGAAGCGGTTCGAGAACACCATGTTCCTTAACCGAGAGAATCAACTGCTCCATCTTCTCTGGAGCAAAATAACGCCTCGGTTGTTCCTGCCTCTTTTTAATCGATGTCAACGACACACACTGAGTCGCGTCATCGGAGGGGACATTAGAGGAGCTAAATACCGTATCAAAGGTACGAATTCGACGTTGATAGGGTTGGTCTTTTTTACGATTCACTCGATCTCCTCCACCAAACGACGAGCAATGGTCTTAATTCCCGACAACGCAGGATGCTTGCGATTGTACAGGGCTACTGGCACATTCTTTTCTGAAGCATCGGCAAAAACCGTTGAACGCACAACTGGGGGATACACTTGACCTAACTCCGAGAGTTGGTCTTTAATCGCTTGCAGCGTGCGAGTATCTTGGGAAATGCGGGAGTCATATCGCGTCGGGATAAACCCTGCTAGTTTTAATCGGCGATTGACCCTCTGGCGAATCCGAGACACCGTACTCAGCAAAAGCTCCGTTCCACAAAAGGCTTTAAATTGACATTCAATCGGCACCAACACATGAGTGGCGGCTACCAAACTAATATAGCTGAGAACGCCTAAGCTCGGCGGACAATCAATTAAAATAAAGTCATAATTCCCCAATACGGGAGCTAGAGCATCCTTCAAACGCACTTCCCGCATTTCCGCCACCACTAATTCCATCTCAGCAGCACTCAGATTGATATTTGCCGGAACTAAATCCATATCATGAATTTTTGAGTGAATCGGTAGGGGTTCCCCCTGAACAATCGATTCATAAACCGTCTGCGCCAGTTCCATCACATCGAGTCCCATAAACGTCGTTAGGGAACCTTGGGGGTCCATATCCACCAGCAATACCTTCTGCTTCTGTTTGGCGTTGGCGATGTGATATCCCAAATTCATCGTCAACGTTGATTTCCCTACCCCCCCGGACTGATTAAACAGGGCAATGACCTTGCTCATTTTTTGTACATTCATAATAAACTCTTGAAGTGAATAATAAATTCTTGAAGTGAATAATAAACTCTTGAAGTAAGTGGCATAGTACCAGAAAGAAGATTTGGGAGTGGACAGATAAGTTTATTCATCATCATTGTTGGCACTAAGAGATTTATCCTCTTGGGATTTGATCCACTGCGCGATTAATTCTGCCAAAACCTCACTCATCGAACGGTCAGAGGCAGCGCAAAGCGACTTAAACTTTAACTTCAGTGCTTTTGGGATGTAGCCATTGAGCTCAGACATCCCAGACTCTTTCTTACTCATGCCCTCATTGTCGCATGGTACTTAACAATTCTCTGCTTTTCGCGCTAACTCGAAAAATAGTTTAAGCGCTAGACTAGCAAGTATCAAGCATAGCAGCCATCCACCCAAAAGCGGAAACAGCGGAGGAACTCCGATGGCTAAACGACATAGGGCATTAACTCCTAAACAGATTGAACAACGCCTTCAACAAGGGCGTGGTATCGGGTGGGGAAAAGATTATTTACCTTGGCTAACCATTCAAGATGTTCCCTCCCTGGGTGTGGTGACACGCATCCAAGGCATTAAAACCAGCAGAAAACACGAACTATTCAGCCTTCAAGAAATTCGATATTTTTACATCCTCGACTGGTCAGAACAGGTTACTGATATTCGAGAGCAATATCCTCTGTTACCTTTATCAGAAACTCTAAAAATTGCCCAAGATTGCGGTTTAAGACACCCCACTGACCCAGTTACCCGTTTTCCTGTAGTAATGACAACGGACTTCTGTATCAGTGTGCGCTCTCCTGTAGGAGTAGTGCTGTTCGCTCGCACTGTTAAACCTTCCCAGGAGTTAGCCAAGAAAGCTGTCCTAGAAAAATTTGAGATTGAACGCCGCTACTGGGAAAACAGAAACATCAGTTGGAGGGTTGTAACCGAACAGGATATTCCGATAGTCCTTGTCAAAAATATAGCTTGGCTACATCCTCGCTTCCATACCTCAAGCCTCTCCCTGTCAGAGTATGAAATTGCTCAAATCAAAAACTTACTGACCCAGCAAGTTCTTCAAAGTAACAACTCCCTAGCCACAATCGCGTCTTCAGGCGATGCCTATTTCGACTTACGTCCGGGTAGCAGTTTATCAGTTGCCCGTCATCTGCTAGCTACACGCCAATGGTTGGTTAACATGAATCAACCTATCCACCCAAGCCGGAAGTTGGAGCTAAAGGGAACTCAATTAATACCTCAGCCCACTCACCAAAAAGGAGAAGAAAATGCTGTTAATCAACCAGCTATTTGAGTGGCATAGCCTTAAGGAAGCCAACCCTCAAATTGACCGTGTGCTGTGGATAGCTCCATCTGGGGCTGATGTAGTCACTATTGATATCAATTATCCTCATGCCCAACCGCTCTCTTTGTAAATATCAGGATCTTTTAGCCGCCTTAGCCACTGCGTACTAGTGCCAATCCTGCCACCAGCAGAAGAACTGCCGAGCTTTACACAGTT
>CAKZMA010001296.1 GCA_937127375.1 uncultured Coleofasciculus sp.
CATCTCCCCCATCTCCCTCATCTCCCTCATCTCCCCCATCTCCCTCATCTCCCCCTGCTCCCCCTGCTTCCATCTCCCCCATCCCTACTGCACCAAGGGAATCGCCACGATAAACTGGGTTCCCTTTCCCTCCTGGCAAATACAGCGGATTTGACCCTGATGCTTGTCCACGACGATATTATGGGCGATGGATAACCCTAACCCTGTCCCTTTGCCCGTGGGTTTGGTTGTAAAGAAGGGATCAAATAATTGCTCCTGAGTCGCTTTTGGCATTCCGGGTCCATTATCAGCAATGGTAATCACCACCCACGGCGTCTGAGAAGCGCGATCGCACTCTAACACCATCCCCGGCTTCTGCCAATCCTCTCCGCTTTTTACCGCAGTGGAAATTGTAATGTGTCGCGGTTCTGGCTGATTTTCAAAGGCGTCAATCGCATTGGCGATCAGATTCATAAACACTTGATTAAGCTGACTGCCATAACACATTACAGGTGGCAATTCCCCATACTGTTTAATCACCTCAATTTCCGGGCGTTCCGCTTTGGCTTTGAGGCGATTGTGCAGAATCAATAAGGTACTTTCTAACCCTTGATGAATATCAACTCGTTGCATCTGTTGCTCATCCAGCCGTGAGAAGTTTCGCAAAGACAACACAATGTCTCGAATCCGGTTGGCTCCGACTTGCATCGATGACACCATTTTCGGTAAATCTTCAACAATAAACTCGATATCTTCTTCCTCAACAACCGCTTGAATTTCCGGTATCTCCATTGGGCAATGTTTCTGATAAAGCGCCAACACTTGTAACAAAGTGTTCACATCCTCGCGAGTATGCACCAGATTTCCGTAAATAAAATTGACCGGATTATTAATTTCGTGAGCAATTCCAGCCAGCAGTTGACCCACACTGGACATCTTTTCGCTTTGAATCAGTTGACTTTGGGTGAGTTTAAGCTTCTCCAATGCCTCTTCGAGTTGTTGAGCCTGTTGTCGTGCCTTCAGTTCCGACTGTTGCAAGGCTTCCTCGACTTGCTTACGCTCGGTGATATCAAAGCGAATGGCTAAATATTGGTAGATTTCTCCCTGTTCATTTAAAAAAGGAACAACGGTAGTATCCACCCAATAATAGGTTCCGTCTTTAGCTTTATTTTTGATTTCGCCTTTCCAGACTTTGCCCGATGCGATCGTCGTCCAGAATTCTTTAAAAAATGCTGGCGGATGATGACCCGATTTGATCAAGCGATGGGTTTTGCCAATTAACTCTTCTCGACGATATTGTGATAGTTCGCAAAATTTATCATTGACATAGCGAATCACACCCTGTTTATCGGTAAGTGCCACAATTGCGGCTCGATCTAAGGCAAATTCTAAATCTGATAATTCTTTAAGTGTTCGCTCCAAATTCCTATTCACAAAGCTTTGTTGTCCAATCCCTAGAGTCGCTAAACTTTCTATGCCTACAGCGTCTTTGAATCCTGTATTCATTCGTCCCTTGGTTTGACAATTATAAGAACTCTCTTGCTGATGAAGCTTTTTTGCTGTCATTTTAGGTTTCCCTTTACTTAACTAAATATATTTAGATTCACGGATTAACCACCGCTTTGAGGATATTTTATGTGTTTTTTAATCAGTAAGATGTGATTTACTTCACCAATTGGCGGTATTTATCGTAAAAAAAATCGAGAAAATTTGAGTTTTGTATCAAATAGTATGAGATTTATTACAAACCGTTTTCAAACTTAATCTTTCCTTGAAAGTTAATCAATGTTCCGGATTGCTGATTCATCGTTCAAGCTCTAATTTAATTTTTTCTCCCCCAGCTCCCAGACGTAGCATGCTACGTCTCTACATCCTCCCCCAGCTCCCTGCTCCCGGCGTCTCGGCTATTTGACTTGGCACGAAACTCTGGATTAGGCGCGTATCCTGGTAAAATTTGTAGAAAGGCAGACACTATTGCATCATGCCTATAGCATCGGATTGATGAATTAGGTCAATTCTGTCCCACATTGCTGCAATTCATAATTGAGCAATAATACTTACTGTCTGTTTTGAGAAGAGGAGAACTACTTTGAAGAAAATTCTGTCCATCATTTTACTCGCCGTCGCTGTGTTTGGTTTGGCATTCAGCCGTCCGGCTCTAGCTGCTGATACGGTAAAGGGTGCCAAAATCTTTGCTGCCAACTGTGCCGCTTGCCATATAGGGGGCAACAACATTGTTATGGCACAGAAAACCCTGAAAAAGGATGCCTTGGAGAAGTATGGCATGGACTCCATCGAGAAGATTGTCTACCAAGCCAAAAATGGCAAAGGGGCTATGCCTGCCTTTATCGGACGCTTAAGCGATTCCGACATTGAAGACGTTGCGGCTTATGTGTTAGAGCAAGCTGAAACGGGCTGGTAATTCAGCCCCGTCACACTGTAGAGACGTAGCATGCTACGTCTCTACATTCTTGTTTGGGGTGGGTTAATTCTTGGGAGCAGGGCGGGTTTATTCACATCTGTTGTCAGGAAACATAAGATCATAGTCCAACCTGCCCCTATTGATACCAAATCCTGGTTAACTACCCCCTTTATGGGTGCTGAATGGGGTGTAGGGTATGGGGAATAGCAGCCAAGCAATCAAGGGGGTGACAAAATCGGGCGTTCAAGTTTACACCAATGACGCCCCTACCCCCTACAAGTCTTCAAAAAACCAATCTTCCTTTAACACATCTTCACTCGATGCGGGAGGAACTTCTGGGAAAAATTGTATGGGTTTATCCATTAAACGCGCTATGACTTTTTTGGCATCCTGATACGTGTTAGGGAAAATTTCTACTAAGTAAGGTTTTAAACTGGGACTATCTGACAATTCATCTCGAATCTGTTGCCGAAATGTAGTGATTTCGGATTTCCACTTATTTTTATTGTATTCTTTTTCTGATTCCCAGTAACGCAGCTTGAGCAAGTGTTCCCAAAGTCGGGTCAAGAGACTTTTAACCGCTCTTCTATTGTTTTTTCCCATGCTTTCCAATTCATCCAATAAATTTTCCCAATCAACATGGGTAAATTCTCTGGAGCGGAGTTGTTGTATCGTTGTCTCTAGCCAGAGGTGATAATCTTGATTGTATAAGGTTGAGGTATTTTGCTCTGTTGATGTTTTCATCAGCTTCTGGCAATTATTGGGAAGGGGCGATATTAGTGGTAGAGACGTAGCAGGCTACGTCTCTACATAAATATTAAACTATAGGTGCTGGGCGCGGGCGCTTTCGCATTGCGCCCCTACCTCCCCTACGGCTAACCACCAAGAGCGCTGGCACCGCCAACGACTTCCAGAATTTCTTGAGTAATGGAAGCTTGTCGCGCTTTGTTGTACGACAGGCTGAGCGTGCCAATCAATTCAGTCGCATTATCGCTGGCGTTGTTCATCGCCGTCATCCGGGCAGCTAATTCGCTAGCGGCTGACTCTTGTAATGCCCGCAATAACTGGTTATTCAAATACAACGGCAGTAAGGCATCCAGAATTTGGACTGGATCTTGTTCAAAGATCATGTCACGGGGTAAGGGGCGGTTTTCTGTAGTCACTTTTTCCCGTTCCACCTCAAAGTCACCGCCGCGAGTGGTGAGGCGGAAGATTTCATCATCTTGTGCCTCTAATCCTTGAGCGGTTAAAGGCAACAAGGTTTGTACCACGGGGCGAGAACTAATTAAGGAGACAAACTTGGTATAAACCAGTTCAACCCGATCCACGGTATCCGATAGGAACAATGACAGCAATTCATCGGCAATCATTGAGGCTTCGGTTGACGTGGGGATTTGTTCTAAGCCTGTGTATTTGGCGTCAATTGGCTGATCCCGGCGCTCAAAGTATTGGATAGCTTTGCGCCCGATTAAGACATATTTATAGTCAATGCCTTCTTTCTGGAGTTCCTTAGCGCGGTTTTCGGCACGGCGGATCACGTTGTTATTGTAACCACCACACAAACCGCGATCGCCGGACACGACGAGTAAGCCAACAGACTTGACGTCCCGTTGTTTGAGCAAAGGCAAATCAGCTTCTTCAAACCGGAGACGATTCTGCAACCCGTAGAGGACTTGCGCCAAGCGATCGGCAAAGGGACGAGTGGATGTCACCTGTTCTTGGGCGCGACGCACTTTCGCCGCTGCCACCAGACGCATCGCTTCGGTAATTTTCTGAGTATTTTTGACGGATTTTATGCGATCGCGAATCGCTTTTAAATTAGGCATAGTTTGTTTATTGTTAACTGTTGATTGTCCATGGTTCATGGCGTATTACCGATGAACCATGAACGATGAACGCATTACGCAGAGACTAAGAAAGTCTGCTTGTACTCAGCTATGGCTTCCTTCAGGACTTTTTCGGCGTCTTCGGTGATAACTTTCTTATCCTTGATAATTTCACCAAACTGGGGCTTGCTGGTCTTCAAGTAATCCCGCAGTCCATTCGCAAACGTGCTAACTTTCTCCACGTCAATGTCATCTAAGTAGCCATTGAGACCTGCGTAAACGATCGCGACTTGCTCATACACGGCTAAGGGTGAGTATTGGGCTTGCTTGAGCAGTTCCCGTAACCGTGCGCCCCGTGATAATTGGTCTTGGGTGGTTTTGTCTAAGTCTGAGGCAAACTGAGCGAAGGCTTGCAGGTCATCAAACTGTGCCAAATCCAGTTTGAGTTTACCAGCTACCTTTTTAATGGCTTTGGTTTGGGCGGCAGAACCCACTCGTGATACAGAAATACCAGGGTTAATCGCCGGACGTAGACCGGAGTTAAATAAGTCAGCCGACAAGAATATCTGACCGTCAGTGATCGAAATCACGTTGGTGGGAATATAGGCGGATACGTCACCGGCTTGGGTTTCAATAATTGGCAGCGCGGTCATACTGCCCCCACCTAAGTCGTCATTCAACTTAGCTGCCCGTTCTAACAAGCGGGAGTGGAGATAGAATACATCCCCAGGATAGGCTTCCCGACCCGGTGGACGACGCAGCAGCAGGGACATCTGGCGATAGGCTTGGGCTTGCTTGGATAGGTCATCGTAGATAACCAGCGTCGCTTTGCCCTTATACATAAAGTATTCGGCAATAGAGGCTCCGGTATAGGGTGCCAGATATTGCAGGGTGGCGGGGTCACTGGCGTTAGCGGCAACGACAACGGTGTAATCTAATGCCCCTCTCTCTTCCAGGGCATCGACAACCTGAGCCACGGTGGATGACTTTTGACCCACGGCGACGTACACACAGATAACGTCTTCTTCTTTCTGGTTGAGAATCGTATCGATCGCGATCGCGGTTTTTCCGGTTTGGCGATCGCCAATAATTAACTCCCGTTGTCCCCGTCCAATGGGAATCATGGCGTCAATGGCGGTAATCCCTGTTTGCAGGGGTTCATACACGGAACGCCGTGCAATAATACCCGGTGCCGAGGATTCAATTAGACGAGATTCTCCGCTTTGAATCTCTCCCTTGCCATCAATCGGTCGTGCTAAGGCATCGACGACACGACCAATTAGTGCTTCACCCACGGGAACCTGAGCGATTTTCCCGGTTGCGGTTACAGAACTCCCTTCCTGGATGTCGCGCCCTTCACCCATAAGTACGGCACCGACATTATCTTCTTCCAAGTTCAGGGCAATCCCAACTGTACCATCTTCAAACTCGACCAGTTCCCCAGCCATGCACTGGTCTAAACCATAGACCCGGGCAATGCCGTCACCGACTTGCAGGACGGTACCCACGTTAGAGACTTTGACCTCTTGGTCGTATTGTTCGATTTGCTGACGAATAATGCTGCTAATTTCGTCGGGTCTAATGCTTACCATTCAACTAATCCCTCTAATTTTTTGTCCTTTGTCTTTTGTCATTCGTCCTACTCGCTTGCGCCAGAAGCAAGCTACGTCATGTTCAGAAACCATCAACGATGAACCATGAACCATGAACCATGAACGATGACCATTAAGTCGAGCGACTCAAGCTCACACCAATACGACGCAGTTGTCCGCGCAGACTAGCATCAACCACTTGAGACCCCACTTTAATAATCACACCACCGAGTAAATCGGCGTCAACTTGGGTTTCTAGTTCTACATCTTGAGCATTGGTCATGGTGAGAACTTTTTGACGCACCGCCTGCTTTTGGTCGTCATTGAGTTCAACAGCGGAGACGACTTCAGCTAAAACTGCTTGTTTTAACTCTCGCAAAAGTGCCTGATACTGCTTACATACGTCTGCCAGAAACAGAATACGCCGCCGATCTACAAGAATCTTTAAAAAATTCACCAGATAGGGGTGAAGTTGCTCACCGCCGATTTGTTGTAAGACAGCTTTTTTGTCCTCGGCTTTGACAATCGGATTCCCTAAAAATTGCTGCAATTCCTCTGATTCTTTCAAAGTATCGAGCAACGCGGCAACATCTTCACCGAATTTATCCACGAGGTTATGTTCTTGAGCCACAGACATCAAAGCCTCTGCATAAGGCTCAACCACCTCAGCACTAAATGAACTTCCTTTCATGATTATCTGGCTCCTACTCGCTCGATGCTGCGGTCAACTAAGGTATGCTGTGCCGATTCGTCTAACTGACTTTTAAGTTGGGACTCGACACGCTCCATCGCTAGGGCGACCACTTGCTGGCGAAGTTGTGCGATCGCACGTTCCCGTTCTGAGTTTAAATCCTGAACGGCTGACGCTTTCATCCGTTCCACATCTTTAGCCGATGCAGCCAAAATTGATTCTCTAGCGGCGTTGGCATTTTCTTCTGCTTTTGCCCGAATCTTTTCGGCTTCCCCTTGCGCTTGTGCCAGCTTTTGCTGGGCATCCGCTAAGGCGGCGGCAGCATCTTTCTGCTGCTTTTCGGCATCGCCAATGGATTCTTCAATACTGGAACGTCGCTCCGATAGGGTATTCCCTAAAAATGATCGCCCAAAGTAAATCAGTACCCCGATAATAATCACCAAATTAATTACATTGGTTTCTAAAATATCGAGGTTGAGACCAAAGCCTCCTTCGGCGGTAGCTAACATTGAAAAACTACCCATAATAGCCATATACACCTGCTTGAATTGAGAACTGCTATGCGGCTTTACCGCTAACGCTGGGTAACGTTTAAACGGGCTAGAATTTTTGTCCGGCGTTATTTTTGATCACACCACCGACAAAAGACTAGGGGTTAACCTCTCGCTTTCCCCCTGCTTCGCTACCCTGATAAAGCCGACATTACTTAACCAACTCTGGTCCGACAAGTTTTTCCAGAATCTGACGCGAAAGCGAATCCACTTCTTGTTCTAAGGATGTCATCGCTTCAGCTTTTTGTTGGTCAATTTCTTTTTGGGCTTGCTCTCGTTGTGCCTGGGCTTCCGCTTGAGCTTGAGCCATTTTTTCAGCCGCTATTTTCTGAGCGTCAGCTTGAGCAGCGGCAATAGTCTCTTGTGACTTGCGACGAGTGTTCGCTAGTTCTTGCTCATACTGTTTTGCCAGATTCTGAGCTTTTTTTAACCTTTCCTGTGCTTCTAGTCGGTTCTGGCGGATGTAGTCATCCCGTCCATCAATGGCTTTACTGAGTGGCTTATAAAACACCGCATTCAATATCGCCACCAAAATTAAAAATTGCAATGCCATCAGAGGTAGGGTGGCATCAAAATCAAATAACCCTCCTTCTGTGGCTGCCTCTTCTGCTGTTTCAACAGCTAGTAAAATTGTCCAATGTATCATGATGTTTTGGTAATCCCACAGCGCACAAAATCGTTAGCTTTTCAGTTGGGATGGGATAGCAATCTTCTATCTTCTATAGGTGTGAGATCTCCATGTCAACAGCATCCAGACCACAGTCATTAGGGTCTGAATGCTCTTGTGGCATAAAGCGTTACGAGAAGGGGTTAGCGAATAATAAGACGAGAGCAACCACCAGACCGTAAATTGTCAGCGCTTCCATGAATGCCAAACTCAGGAGTAAAGTCCCCCGAATTTTACCTTCAGCTTCAGGCTGACGGGCAATCCCTTCTACAGCTTGTCCCGCCGCATTTCCTTGACCAATTCCCGGACCAATTGCCGCTAAACCAACAGCTAAAGCAGCAGCAATAACAGATGCAGCAGAAATTAATGGGTCCATGATATTTTTCCTCGCTTTTGATTTTTGACTAAATAACAAACAAACGTGCGTGAAACGCTTACCCTAAACTAATTCGCTAGACACAGCCGAATTCTTGGATTGTTCACGAGACGGAAGTAGCAAATCTTGATCACTAGCCTTAAATCGCTAATGATGATCTTCCATCGCCTCCCCGATATAAGCCGCTGCTAGGGTAGCAAAGATCAGCGCCTGAATCGCACTGGTAAATAAACCCAATGCCATCACCGGGAGAGGTACGAACAGCGGAACCAACAGCACCAATACTGCCACCACCAGTTCATCTGCCAAAATGTTGCCAAACAGACGGAAACTGAGGGAGAGAGGTTTGGTAAAATCTTCCAGAACCTTAAACGGCAGCAGGATGGGAGTTGGTTGGGCATAACCAGCAAAATACCCCAAGCCCTTCTTGCTCAGACCCGCGTAAAAATACGCTAAGGAGGTCAGCAGCGCAAACGCCACTGTAGTATTAATATCACTGGTTGGTGCCGCTAATTCACCTTCGGGCAGCTCAATCAGCTTCCAGGGAACAAGTGCCCCAGACCAATTTGCCACAAAAATGAACAAAAATAACGTCCCCACAAAGGGCACCCAGGGACGATACTCTTTTTCCCCGATCTGATTTTTGGCTAAATCCCGCAAAAATTCCAGGGCATACTCCATAAAATTTTGGAGCCCACTAGGAATGCGCTGAACGTTTCGGGTAGCAGCAATCGAGGCAATGACAAGAATGGCAATCACGACCCAGGAGGTAATAAACACCTGACCATGAACCTTCAAATTACCAATATGCCAGTACAGATGCTGACCAACTTCTAATTCAGCAAGGGGGAAAGCATTATAGAACGCCAAACCATCTATGATTTCCATCCGGAGATTTCCCCAGCTATCTTCTATCCTTTGGTTGAAACGACTACACAGAACGGATTAACAATTGTCCATCGAACAATTGCTAAGTCTGTTTCCTGCTTCATCCAAGGGAGTTTACTCCTTTGTCCACAGGCGTTGAGTTCGGGTGTAGCCCACCCTACTTTTCGGAAGCGTTTGCTGTCCTGATAACGGGAACTTACTTCGACGTAGGCAACAAGGTGCTTTGCAGTATATAAGCAATGAGCGCAGCTTTATACGTCAGAAATCCTAAAAATATGGGCAGAATGCGTAAACTCTGCCATTGACTGGCAACGACTAATAGCCCAATCAATAAAGCCAACCGAGTCGAACTCGGACGCCTCTTTTGGACACCTAACCGCTCAACGTCTTTCGCCAACATTCTCAAGTAAACCACACCAACGCACGCCCCGATCAAATAATTCAAGGCGATGTTGAGTGAGTAGAAAATCCAGACAGAGACAAAAATCACCCCTGTCATTACTAGAGTCACCGCCAACAACGTTTGTTTAAGTTGGTAGTACTCTTGCATTGAGGAACTTTCAGGGGAAGTCTGAGAACTCCCTGGCGGACTTTCCTCCGGTGTGGGCTTAGGTTGTACAGAGTTGTCTGACAAGTTCACAGGCAGCAGCAAACGCTAGTCCATCTAAATTTGGCTGGAT
>CAKZMA010001297.1 GCA_937127375.1 uncultured Coleofasciculus sp.
TACGAGTAATGGCGCACCTGCAACAATTGCTCATATGGCGCGGGGAAGTATCCCGATAATTCGCTGGGTTTACAACGATTTCCCCCCACCTGCTACACCTCAGCAGCGCTGTGAGGAAGTATCGCGTCGATTTCAGGTGTACCACGATAACGGCAATCTGAACTATTTGACCACAGGCACAATGAATGGTGAACCTGTGATTTGTGTGGCTAGGATTCCTGGGGGGGATTGTACCGGAGTCTTGTTTACTCTCAAACCAGGGAGTAACCCCAAGCGCATCTTACTCATGCTTTTAGATCGGCGGGGACTAACGGCGGGAAATACGATTAACCAGAATGGAGAGAAACGTATCTATGTGGATGTGATGGATTATCTGGATAGCATTCCCCTTGAATGAAGTCGTCAGTCGCTAATTGGTGATGACATGTATCTGTCAATCCCCTATAGTAATAGATGGCGTTCGGAATCGATTAAAGTTAACTAAACTTAACAACGATCCGAAGGTTTGACAGGAAGAGTGTCAGTCGTAGGGTATCTAATTTTGGTGTAATTGTTTCGCTTTTGACAGCTCAACGTTACTAATTACCAGATTATCGCCATGAAAACCTCTACATTTTTTTCCAGGTTGCTCTCTACGGGAATGTTGTCCTTGATGCTGGGAATCCTGGGTGGGCAAGTAGCAGAAGCACAGCGCCCTGTTCACCTGCTTTCGACGACTTGTGTGACGACTCGTGGAAGTAGTTGGCGTAGTGAAAGCCAGGACGTTGCTATAGGCAGAGAAGTTTACACCTCTGTAATGTATATATGGGATGGTGGTGGATTTAGCTGTAGGCTCAAAACGGCTAATTCTGTACCTCAATATCAAACTCTGAATCTAGGATTTGGCCTTCAAGACGGTTCCCGTAATTCTGATGATGCGGTACTTTCTGTTTATTTAGACGGGAATCAAGTAGGTTCTCGCAGTATTTCCCGTGGGCAGGCAAAAATATGGGTCATTGATGTGACCAACGCTCGAAGTGTGGCTCTGGAAGTAACGTGCCCATCCGGATCGTGCAGTAGCTTGGTTCGGTTCTTTGAAGCTTCACTCGATTCGATTCCTGGCTCTCCAGGTGTCAGAAATTAGCCATGAGTATTAACCGCCGTCAATTCACTCGCATAGCTATGTTGAGTAGTGCGTCCTTTGCGGCTACATCTGGCATCTTTTTCCCAAAACCCGTCGAGGCGTTTTCGCTTAATGTTTTCCTGAAGGATTTATCGGCTCGTGGAGTATTCAACGATATCCTGCGCTATACGGCGGCTCGATTAATTTCGGGGATATTGTCTCCCTTACTAGAAGGAGATTCAGACTTTGCCAATCAAATTGAGCCAGGGGCTGCTCCTGTGATTCGAGCTGTTGATAATCAGTTTGTGCGCTACCAGTTTACCCGAGACCGAACTGAACTGATTCAGACAGGAAGTGGCGCTGTCAATAGCCTACTATGGGGGAGGGAGAGGCAAGATAAATGGGGACCGAATGTGGCATTTGGCTTTGTGCAAAAGTACCAAGATAGCTTCAGCAATACCAAAATTACAGGTCCGCATCTAACTGGGATTCATCAAGCGACTAAAGTGTTGCAAAGTCAGGGACTGACGCCTGATGAAATTCAGGGTTCTCTTTTGCCAATCCGATCTAAGTTTGATGCGCTAGGGGGCTGGGAAGGAGATAATGATCCCTCAGTTGGACTCAATTCCGGCGTAGGTTTTACTCAATATCGCACAGTTTTAGGGGAAGTAACCTCTCGGTATGACCTCATTGAACCAGGTTCTGGAGGATTGGGCAGAGTTCAGACGACGGTTGAAGCTGGGGGTCAACCCCGCCGGAACATTTTGGTAACGGTTAACTTTGCCTGAGATGGCGATTACTTCTTTGTCGCTCTAAAAAGAGGGCTGGGGAAACTGAGACTGAATCTGTCGGATTCGGTCTAGGGCTTTGTGATAATCCTCCATTCTTCCTTGGGCGCGAAACAGTTGGGCGGCTTGCTGTAAATCCGCGATCGCACTGTGTAATTCTCCGAGTCTGGCAAACGCTAGTCCTCGGTTGCCATAAGCTTTAGCATAGTTGGAATTGAGCCGGATTGCCTCTGTATAATCGGCGATGGCACGGCGGTCATCTCTGAGTCGGGAGTAAGCCAATCCCCGGTTATAGTAAGTATTTGCCTTGCCGGGATTAATCCGCAGCGCTTGGGAAAAATCCTCAATGGCTCCCTGCTGATCCTCTAAATCAGAACGCGCTAGTCCCCGATTATTGTAGGCGGCGGCAAAGCTGCTATCTATACGGATAGCTTGAGTATAATCTGCGATCGCGCCCGCTTGATCTCCCGATTGGGAACGAACTACGGCTCGATTGTAATAAGCGTCAGCATAGCTGGAATTGAGTCGGATAGCTTGGCTATAATCAGCGATACTTCCTGGTAAGTCCCCTTGCTGCAAACGGGCGAGTCCTCGGTAGAAATAAGCTTCGGTGTAGTTCGGTTGTTTTTGGATGGCTTGGTCAAAGTCGGCAATACTCTTTAACCACTCTCCCATGTCAAAGTGGGAAAGTCCACGAACGTAGTCAGATTGGGCATCATTGGTACGAGTTGGCGACACCGAAGAAGTGGCAATTGGCGTATTGTCTACCTTGATATTGGCAACACTCTGCCCGATTTGCGATCGCATTGCCAAAAATTTCTGTATCGGGATTGCCGCGTTAAATCCGGTTCTCACGGATACTTGTCCAGTTGTATAACCTTGGTGATCAATGGCATCATAGGCTTCTCTATCCCCTTGTCCGTGAATACCAATGACTCGACCCTCCCGATCAAAGACCGGACTCCCACTCATCCCACTCCAAGTGGGTGCATTATAGCGCAGGGTATATCCTCCAAGACGATTCTGAGGGCGACTTGTAATATTCCCTTTAGTCAACTCAGGTTCTCGTTGAGAACCCACTCGATTTCCCATAGTGGGAAAGCCATAAACATAAATTTCTTGGGCAGGTTGCGCCGCATCTGAATTGCCGAGGATAGCTACTGGATAGGGTTCTGGGCTATTGAATGTCACTACCGCCAGATCCAAATGATTCTCCGTCTTCTGTAAACGCTGCACGGTCAAAACCCTGTAGTTTTTCCCTTGATGAGTGCGAACGGTATAGCTTACCTCATCGCTGCACCGACGTGGATTGGCTGAACTGCAAACCACATGATTATTAGTCAAAACGGTATAGGTATTCCCTTGTTTGGCAACAATTATCCCAGAACCGTCACTCACTGGACTGTTAATTTGTACCGTAATTGAAACGGCGATCTGGTGAATTTCTGCGCCATTTTTAGCTGACACCATGTCGCATTCACTGATTACAAATGCTGCTACTATTGCTATCCTCGTCAGTAGATTAGCACCAGTATTCAATGGTAAAATACCTATGTTCATAACCACTATTGAATAGGCTTTGTTTGCCCTTGATCATAGTTTATAGTCGAAAATCGAGCTATATTTTATCCGGTTTATTTATTATTGTTCATCAACCCTATCATTCTAATTCATGTTGTTTTACAATGGATTCGGTTTAAATTCATTATTTTTTTCTTCCATAATTTCAATTATTTTAAAAGAATTTATCATTTGATTGGCGGGCTCTAAAAACTTTTCATAATTCCTAATTTCTGCTGAATAAATAACACTATAAGCTTTATTGTGTTTTAATGTCCAAATTTCTAATTTGATCAGATTAGACTGTCCATATTGAGTGGTATAGACAATTTTATAGGCAGGACGATTTGCCAAAGTCGCTGGTTCTTGTTCAAGAAATCTCACGGCTTTGCCGTAGCGCTTAATTTCCTGAATTAATGATTCTGTATACTCATCTAATGTCATTGGGCGTATCGATAAATCTTCCACACTAATCATTAAACGTTCAGTTCCGAATTGATTGTCCGGATCAGGGATAAACTTAGCCACCGTACCCGTTATCACATCGTCTATAGTTTGAACTTGCCAACTCTGAGGAAACTTAATTTGGATTTTTTCCGGGTACGTTAAAGTATCTGACTTATAGGTTTTTAGGAGTTCAGTTGGGTATAGAGGAGGGACGGGGGGCTTATTTAGGGGTAAAGTCTCTCGGAGCAATAAAGCGGCGGCTAAAGCCGTTAACAGACTAATGGCTAAACCCCCAACTCTGATCGGGGAAATTGTGGTAAATCCCCGATGGTGACGAACCGTTGTGTTGAAAGCAGATTGAGCGGATTTGAGCCAGGATGAATGGGAGGGTGAAGTAAGATTCAGATGGAGTAGATATTTGTTTTCTAGGGTACAGGCTAGGATGATTTCTTGGTTACAACCTTGAATAATGGGCTGCTGGGGCGTTGTTGTGAGTTGTTGTTGGACATACCGACTTAATGTCAGGTTGCTGACGACTCCATCCTGTTGCTTCCTGGGATCGAGTCCCTTGAGGAGAACCTCAGTTAAGGCACCGTATGACTTGGAACTGTTAGAGTAAGCGACTTCAAAATCTCGCGAGGCACTAATAAAATAATGCAGTTGTTTTGAGTGAGTAACCTTTAGATCCTCTGGGGTAACATTAAAGAATTCTCCACCATAACAGCAATCGAGCCAAACAATTTGCTGGGGAATTGCACTAGCCGCCAATACATGGCGCAACCATTTGAGAGAAACGCCCCACATCTCCCTACTGGGGAGAGAATCGCTAGTCGCCAGATACCCCTCCGTTATACCAACTTGGTCTCGCAAACCATGACCGGAAAAAAATAATAAGGCGGTGTTAAGGGGACTGTTGGTTCGGGGTGTAAACAGTTGCGCGATCGCTGTCTTCAGTTCTTT
>CAKZMA010001298.1 GCA_937127375.1 uncultured Coleofasciculus sp.
GTGATAAAACGTATTACATTGGTGCTAACGTACCAATTGCTAACGTACCAATTGCATAGGGGAAACTTTGTGAATTTTCTTTTCCAGCAGCACCTGCATAGCCAGGAAAGCGGGAGTCTGAATTGAGGTATAGACGTCAATTTGGGTAGCGGCAACCCTGACCAACCAGTAGGTTTAGGGACAAGCGTACTAACCTTGAGCAGACCAGGATTTTGTTGGGCTAACCCGAATAATACACTAAAGCCCTTCTTTAAACAAGAGTTTCCTAATCTGTTTAAGCTATTTACACATTGTCCTATCTTGAAGCCAGGATAAGGTTTGCTCAACCCGACAACATCGATCAAACTGGAGTCATCACATCCATGGCAAGGACGTAACACTCGTGCATCTGGCTTTGACAAGGGTAAGGAGTAGTAAGTTAATGAACACGCTAGTATTGAGTAACACAACAGTCAACCTTGAGCAACTCTATCCAGATCGCCATATTGATGCGGCGGCTAAGGCAACATTTGAGGATTTAACTCGTTTAGCTGCTAGCGTTGTCCAAACTCCGATCGCACTCATCAGTCTCTGTGATACCAAAGGTCAGTGGTTGCCATCACAGGTGGGTTTAGACACCGATTCCACACCGCAATACTTAGAGTTTTGTCGCCAAATCCGCCAGGAGATAATAACAGAAAATAAGCCGTTATTAGTGGTCGAAGATACTCTAGCCGTATCTGAGTCTCAGATAACGTCACTCCCAATCCGATTTTATGCCGCCGTTCCCTTAGTCACTCCTGATGATGAAACGGTGGGTATTTTATTAGTTATCGACCGAGTTCCGCGACAGTTTACGGTGCAACAAAAGGATGCCCTAGCCGCATTAAGCCGACAGGCGATCGCGCAGTTAGAGTGGCAAAAGAAAGTAATTGACTTAGAATCCCAGGTTCATCAATGTCAACGGCTGGAAAAAGCCTTGCAAACATCCCCACAAAACCTGGTCGATATGAAAGTAGCGCTGGATCAATCGTCAATTGTCGCGATTACAGATTCTCACGGTAAGATCCGCTACGTTAACGATAATTTTTGCCAGGCTTCTCAATATTCAAGGGATGAACTTTATGGCGCTAATCATCGTTTACTCAATTCTGGCTATCACTCACCCCAGTTTTTTAAGGACTTGTGGAACACGATTTCTCAGGGCAAAATCTGGCGTGGCGATATTCAGGATCGCGCCAAAGACGGCAACCTCTATTGGGTGGATACGACGATCGTGCCGTTGGTTGATGACCAAGGTAATCCTTATGAATATATCTCTATTTGTAAGGATATCACCGAACAAAAACAAGCCAAAATTGAACTGGATCGCTTTTTTAGCCTCTCACCTGATTTAATGGCGGTGATTGGTTTCGATGGTAAGTTTAAACGCATTAATCCCGCCTTTCAAAAAACCTTAGCCTATAGCCAGGATAAACTTATCTCTCAATCATTCCTCGATTTCGTTCATCCTCATGATCACAGCGCTACATTAACCGCTTGGCAAACCCTTTTAAGCAGTCCGTCAGATATTTACTTTGAGCATCGTTACCGATGTCAAGATGGATCTTATAAATGGTTAGCTTGGAACTGTTTACCTTTAGCCGAAGCAGGTGTCATCCATGCGATCGCCCGTGATATTACCAACATTAAGCAACGAAAAGCCAGTCTGCTAGAACGATCGCGTCTGTCTACCTTAGAAGCCGATATTGGCGCTGTTCTGGTGGGACAAAATGGTAGTCTAGGTGCAAGTCTTAAACGCTGTACCGAAGCCATGATCCGCCATCTAAACGCCTTGGGTGCTGGGATTTGGACAGTGACGGGCATCACAGACGAGACGCAAATGCCCTCAGTCTTAGAATTGCAGGCGAATAGTGGTGAACAGTTACCCACACACCTATTCCCTCAACGCATCCTCACCAACCAAGGCTTAATCGCCAAAGTCGCCCAAACCCTGAAGCCAATTCATCGTCCGATCTTAACGCCGGGACATGACTTGTCCAACAAAACCTTTATCGGGATTTATCCCCTGATTGTCGAATCTCACCTAGTTGGGTTTATTGCCTTACATAGTTGCCAACCCTTCTCTAAAATCGTACAAGGAGTATTGGGATGGGTTGCTAATGCGATCGCGGTAGCCATTGACCGGATTTGGGTACGCGAAGAACTCCTCAGTCGCCGGGAAGCCTTACTGTTTCAGTTAGCTAGCCAAATTCGCAATTCCCTAGAACTCGATACGATTCTAGACATAGCCGTCACCGAAATTCGGGGATTGCTGGAGGTTGACGGCTGCCACTTTTTGTGGTTAAATTACAACTCCGATCAACCCAGTTTAAGCGTTACCCATGAAGCACGAGATCCGAATTTACCCAGTTTATTAGGCGACTGTCTTCCCCCACAACTTACCCCCTTAGCGGACATTATTCACCGATTACATCCCCTGCGAATTGATGACGTCAGCCAAACCCAAAACTTAGCATCCGAAACCCGATCGCTACTCGCAGATTGGGGAATTACCTCAGGATTAGTGTTACCGCTACAAACGAAAACCGGACAACTAGGGGCGATTATCTGTAGTCATTATCAGGGTTCGCGCCAATGGAGCGATCGCGAAGTTAAATTACTGCAAGCTGTCGTGGATCAACTCGCGATCGCGATCGAACATGCGGAATTATTTGCCGAAACCCGGGCGGCGGCGCAAGCGGCTCAAACCCAGGCAAATCAATTAGAACAAGCATTACACGAATTGCGGCAAACTCAATCCCTGTTAATTCAGACCGAGAAAATGTCTACAATCGGTCAAATGGTAGCCGGAATCGCCCACGAAATCAATAATCCGGTTAATTTCATTACCGGAAATCTGAGTCATACGACGAACTATATTGGAGACTTATTACAACTGATCGAATGTTATCAACAGTACTATCCCAATCCGCTGCCAAATATTCAAAACTTTATTGAAGATATTGAGTTGCCTTTCCTGATCGAAGACTTGCCGAAAATGCTCTCCTCAATGAGAATGGGAGCCGATCGGATTCAAGAAATCGTGATTTCCTTGCGGAATTTCTCGCGGCTCGATCAAGCCGAAATGAAGGCAGTTAATATTCATGAAGGCATTGATAGTACCTTATTGATTCTTCGCAACCGCATGAAACCTTGTGGTAATTCTCCAGGAATTACGCTGATCAAAGAATACGGGGAATTGCCTGCGGTTGCCTGTTATGCGGGTCAACTGAATCAAGTTTTTATGAATATTATTAGCAATGCCATTGACGCTTTCGATGGTGTAATCAAAGCCGGAGCAAGTGCAACAGAAAAGAGCCAATTAAACCTTGAACCAAGGATTTGGATTAGCACCGAGGTTGTAGACAAGAATCAAGCCGTGATTCGGATTCGCGATAATGGACCTGGAATGAGCGAAACCGTGCGCGATCGTTTATTTGATCCCTTCTTTACCACAAAACCGGTGGGTAAGGGAACAGGGTTAGGGTTGTCAATTAGTCACCAGATTGTTGTCGAAAAACATGGCGGTATTCTCAAATGTTATTCTGAACCGGGACAAGGAACAGAATTCTGGATTCAGATCCCGATCACTCATTGATGTGAACCCTATCCTGTCCAAAAGGGAAGCAGGGGAAGCAGGGTTGTAGGGGCGGGTTTCACTATTATCGTTTATGAAAGCACCTGGATGTGACTAAACCCGCCCTTCTAGGGGAGCAGGGGAAGTAGGGGAAGCAGGGGTAAACATAAGCATCAATCGTCAACTCTTCTCGCGAATCCACCACGATCGCACAAGTCGAATTTCACCATAACTATAATCCTCTCCCAACTGTTCCCGCAGGCTTCTCAGGGAGTTTGTCCCAACATTCTGAATCGCTTGCAAGATGGGTTTTTGTCGTTCGGCTGCTACTAATCGGTTTAAATCTATAGGCTGATTCTTCTCAATTAGCTCACTTAAGTGAGTAAGAATGGTGCTAGGAGCATAACCCCGTTTTTCCGCAATTTCCTCTATACTTAATCCTTGCTGATACAGTTGTAAGGTTACCATTTGGCTATTTGAAGGCAGAGGAACGGGTAACTTTTGCCCCTGACAAAACTCTCGAACTTCCGACACAAACCTCTCGCCGTACTGCGTCAACTTGTGAGCCGTTACCCCCGATATTTGGGCAAACTCCTCCAGGGTTTTAGGTTTCATTTGTGCCATTAACTTAAGGCTAGAATCAGCGAAAATCACATAAGGAGGAATCGCTTGAGTATCCGCGATTTGTTTACGTAGCTTTCGCAATCTCTCAAACAGCAATTCAATTTCCGCCGTTCTCGGATTAACATTGGATATAGCTTTTGCTACAGGGGTTTGAGTAATCGCAATATGCACCGAACGTTGTTTGCGAAGCACTTCCCAACTGCGTTTATTCAGCTTCAGTACTCGATACCCATCCGTCGTTTCATCCATTAATCCTTGATGCAGGAGCGATCGCGCCAGCATTTTCCAAGCGTCAGCGCTTTTATCCCTGCCAATTCCATAGGTTGAGAGGAGGTGATGTCCATTCTGTTCCACCTTCTTTTTCCGGGAACCCCGCAGCACGTCGATAATATGAATCATGCCAAACCGTTCCCGACAACGCGCCACACAGGACAAAAACTTTTGCGCTTCAATTGTCCAATCTTCAACGGGTTTAGGATGACAACAATTATCGCAGTTATCGCAATTTCCCTTAAACCGTTCACCGAAATATCTCAATAAAATTGTGCGGCGACAATCGGTTCCTTCCGCGTAGTCACGAATTTGCTGTAACTGTTGACGGGCAACGCGCTGTTCTCTCGGATCAGGTTTTTGATCAATCAGATAATCCAGTCTAGGCACATCACCGGGACTATAAAAGAGTGTACAATAGGCAGGTTCTCCATCTCGTCCTGCCCGTCCCGATTCTTGATAATACCCTTCTAAATTTCGGGGTAAGTCGTAGTGAATCACAAAGCGGACATCGAGCTTATTAATCCCCATGCCAAAGGCAATAGTTGCCACAATCACTTGCACGTCATCGCGAATAAAACGATTTTGATTACTGGATCGGTCAATATCACTCATCCCCGCATGATAAGGCAAGGCTGAAATGCCATCTTTTTGCAGTCGAAATGCTACTTCTTCAACACTGCGACGACTGAGACAATAGATAATTCCCGATCCTTTATGGGATTGAACTTTTTTGAAGAGTTGGTTATAGCTTTGGCGCTGTTTGGGTTGAATTTCGTAGTAAAGGTTGGGGCGATTAAAACTGGCAATATGGATACTCGGTTGACGGAGTGTGAGTTGTTGGACAATATCCTGCTGCACCCGCTTGGTGGCTGTAGCGGTAAGCGCCAGCATGGGAATATCAGGATACCGTTGGCGTAACTGTTTAATTTGCCGATATTCTGGGCGGAAATCATGTCCCCATGCTGAGACACAGTGCGCCTCATCAACCGCAAACGCCGAAATTCCCACCTGCGATCGCACTTGTTCTAAAAAGGGCGCAAATCGCTCTGCCAGCAAGCGTTCTGGGGCAACGTACAGCAGTTTAATCTTACCGTTGAGGATTGCCATTTCCCGCGATCGCACCGCATCCCAACTCAAGGTACTATTAAGAAATGTCGCCCCAATGCCGTTATCCACTAAGGCATCCACCTGATCTTGCATCAGCGCAATTAACGGCGATACCACCACCGTTAACCCTGGTTTAAGTAAAGCCGGGAGTTGGAAACACAGCGACTTACCGCCCCCCGTGGGCATAATAATCAGCAAATCACGGTTCTGAAGCGCTTCTTCAACGATTTGCTGCTGTCCTGGGCGGAAGGTAGTATATCCAAAAAACTGTTTGAGGGCGTCCCCCAAGGATTGCAACTGATACATAATGGATGCTGTGGGCGCTTTTGACTCAATCATTTTGACCTCTCCTTGGTATTTTATACCACCCATCGCATATCCTCACGCCCTACCCATTCACTTCACTCCAATCCGCCTGTCCCAATTAGGCAGTAAAAGCATTAGCAGTTCCCTGTTCCCTGTTCCCTGTTCCCTAATCTCAACCGTTAACTTTAATTGTGTCCACCCACTTAACTCGAGTTGCTTTTGACTTGGCTGTTCGTAATGCCATTCGCTTGTTGACAAAAAGTCTAGAATACTGTGAGCAATAGCCTTGGATGCTAAGTAAGGAACACCATTACCAATTGTTTTAAACA
>CAKZMA010001299.1 GCA_937127375.1 uncultured Coleofasciculus sp.
AGTTACCCACTGTAACCCGACAGGTTGGTGATTTAGACAGGAAACTGAGTGTGGCGACGGATAACCTGAAGGAATTTCTTTCTAAACGAGAAACATTAAAACTCGATGCTGCTCAGCAAGAAATTCCCTGGGAGTTAATTAACCCTCCTGAAATCTGGGACGGTAACAATGGTGTGCCAGTGCCTGTCGAACCCCACTCCCTCAAACGTCCCCTGGCTATTGCTGTGATTTTAAGCGTATTCCTGAGTATTGGCGTCGGTTTTCTGGTTGAGATTTTCCATACAGTATTCCACACCCCTGAAGACATCAAAGGAGCCACAAAGCTGCCGATATTAGGGGTGATTCCTTTGACTAAATCATTTCAAAAACTCTCCAAGCAACCCAGTCAACTGGCTATTATTGCCCAAGTTGCCCATTCTAAGCCCAAACAAGAGCGTCGTTGGTTTTCTAACAATCGCCCCACAGAGTACAGCACTTCACCCTTTATGGAAGCTTTCCGCTCTCTCTATACCAATATTCGTCTTCTGAGTGAAAAGAAATCTATCCAATCACTGGCGATTAGCTCTGCTGTACCGGGTGATGGCAAAACAACGGTTGCGGTGTACCTAGCTCAAACCTCCGCCACGATTGGTAAGCGCGTTTTACTTGTAGACACGGATTTACGAAGCCCTCAGCTTCACAGTCGATTAGACTTACCCAATACCCAGGGACTCAGCGATATCATTGCTACAGAGTTAACTCTGAAGGATGCTCTCCAAAAATCCTCTCTGGATGAAAACTTGTTTGTTTTGACGGCGGGTCAGAGTTTATCTGATCCAGTCAAGCTGCTCTCCTCTGATAAGATGCAGTATCTTATGGATCAAGTGACAGCTCAGTTTGACCTCGTCATCTACGATACCCCACCGCTTCTGGGTTTGGGAGATGGAAATCTGCTCGCGGCTAAGGCTGATGGCACTATATTGGTTGTTGGAGTAGAGAAAACTGACCGTTCTTTGGTGATTAAAGCCTTTGATGGATTAAAGATTGCTGGGGCTTCTGTTTTAGGAATTGTTGCTAATGGTGTGAAATCAGAGGCTACACCGTCTTATGGTGTCTATCGCCGACAGGCAATTAGATATTAACGGCTGCTCAAGAGGGTCAAGAGGGTGTTTGAATTTCTGTTGCCTAAGCTGTCACGCATTTAAATTGGGAATGGGTAGCGAGCAAGATGCTCGCACTACAAGGATTTTACAATTCTTGACATTATGGTTTAAATGCCGAACAGTTTATTGTCGTAAAATCCGTAGATTTTACGGGTTTATTGGGCGCACTGACGTGCGCCCCTACGACATTCCCCAAGTTTCTGCTTTACGCTTCACGCTCATTACTCCCAACCAAATTGTTACGCCAATCACCAACAGTACCCGATATTGCAGCAGTAACTCACTGTCAATAAATGTCATTAAAACATTTCGTGGAACAAGCATTAAGAACATTACTGTTAGGGCGATAAGGGTGGCTCTAGGGAGATGATGCAAATGCCGCCAGAATCCTGCCATCAGAGGTGCTAACGCAATTAAGTCATAATGATGGGCAAGACCAAATAATACCGAAATTGCTAACAACAGTCCAATCATATCGTCAATGATTAATCTGGAACGATACCGCCACAATAGACCCGTAATCACAATAGCCAAAGGCAATAGTTGTGGCACTTTAATACCAGCAGTATACAGTAAATTTTGGATACTAAAGACGGCTGGAAAACCTAAAACATTAGCAAATACGTTTTTATGTTCTCCCAATGAGGCAAACCAGTGGAAAAACACGTCAATGGGACCCGTAATCACCATGGGAACCAAACAGAAAATCAAAGTCGTGACGGCAGCTACTGCCAAAATTCGCCAGCGCCGTTCTAAAAGTAGCCAGAGGATAACCAGCAAGCTCAACTGCGGCTTAATCGTAGAAATGGCAATTAGAATTCCACTTAAAATCCACTTATCGCGATAAGCATAATACCACCCACTAACAAGTGCTGTAGTCACTACTAGAGTAGTTTGTCCTAGCATGATTACCTGGAAAGTAAAGGGATTCCCCAGAACAATTGCTGGAATAAACCACAATGGACTAGAACCTGTAACTTTGAGTTGTTTCACCTGAGGCTGTTTTACCAGCAGCACACAAAAAAACGCCAATATCCCAGCACAAAAAACATTTAACAGGGTAATCAAAACCTTAGCTTGTGTCCAAGAAAATGCTGCCAACATCAAACACAGGGGGGCAATCTGGGGCGGATAGAAAAAGCCGCCTGCATTCTGGTTTGCCCCCAAGCGGCTAGCCACTTCTGGATCATAAGCATTTAATCCTTCCCACCAAGACAGTCCAGCCACATACAAGTATTTTGTGTCAAAGTGTTGAGAGAATCCGATAATTGCAACGACAATCAGTGCTGTGCAGGCGCATAGTAAAAAACTAATCCTAAAAAATAAGTTTTTTGATAAACGATAAATCAATGAAATTCTCATAGTTTAGTTATATAAAATATCCATTCCCGTATCACTAGAAGAATTCGGATTAGGTATTATACAAGGAAAGGAGTAACCTGTTTGCTAAATATCATAAACCTGTAGAGACGTAGCATGCTACGTCTCTACAGAACAAGGGTAGGGGTGATATGATGTGGAATAACTTACCAACCACTCAGATCCAGCGGTAGTGCGCTAACTGCCCATTCCTCTGCTCCAATCCGCACCAGTGAGGACGCACCATTTCCCTGCAAATTAAGTGAGAGGGAAGCTCCAGCCTGAAAACTAAAGTCAATCCCATCCTGATAACCTTGCCCAACCCCCAGATCGAAATCAATCCGGGATGGATCTGTGGTATCAAGAATGTCGTTAGATTCAAGCCCCACAGCATCCACAGAAACTGCTGCACTGTCCGAGATAATCGAGCCAACGTAACGGCTGCCATCCGCGTCTCCAGTCCCTCGTAAATGCCAGGGACCGTCTTCATCTTTCCACAAAAACAGTCCTTCATCCACGGAGGGATCGTAGTCTGGTGTCCCATAGGGGGTGGCCAAGGGTATCCAATAAGCGTTTTCCATCCCCAGCAACTGATCATAATTATTATTTACCTGATTGGGTTGGGTTAAACCATCCTGTTGGTACGCAAAACCAATCTGCACAGGAGATGAAGTAGGCTGTGTGCTAACCGGTGATTCCTCTGCCCCAATCCACACCTGTGATGACACATCCTTTTCCTCCAAGCTAAGGGAGAGCGAAGCCCCAGTCGGAAAGCGAAAGTCAATCCCATCCTGATAACCTTGCCAAACCCTCAGATCGAAATCAATCCGGGATGGATCACTTGTATCAAGAATGTCGTTAGATTCAAGTCCCACAGCATCCACAGAAACCGCTGCACTATCCGAGATAATCGAGCCAACGTAACGGCTGCCATTCCCGTCTCCAGTTGCTCGCAAATGCCAGGATTGATCGGTCTCATCTTTCCACAAAAACAGTCCTACATCCACTGAAGGGTCATATTCTGGTATGCCATCAGAGTTGACCAAGGGTATAATCTGCCCAGGGAAGGGAGTTGTCACATCCAGTCCATCGAACCCAGTACTTACGACGGCATTAATTTCCACCCCGTTGTTCAACGTTGTGAGCTGGTCATTTCCTTCAAAACTCACCGGTGTAAAGCTAGCCGTTGTATCTGAGGCAAGAACCGAGAGATCACTGTGGTGAATATTACCATCCCCATTCCAACGGAACTCCAACGTCTCTGGGTTGTTCCCCCGACCAACAAACAATCCCAGGTCTTCTCCTGCTGTGAATGAGGGTCGAGTGGCAAATTCATCCGAGTCAACAATCCATCCAGCTGGGGAGAGATGAGAGCGTTGAGCGCCAACTGATAATAGTTGGGGATTGGCTACCCCATCTTGAGTAACCGATAAGAGGGCTTTGGTTCCAGGTTTTATCTGGAAATCCACCCCGTCTTGTCCCACACTAATATCTGAGTTTAAGGTAAAACCAAACTGGGTAGGGTTCAACTCATCCCCACCTTCCAAGGAAAATGGAGTGAGTTCTAGTAATTCCTCCGTGGCAATCAGATTAACCTGGAACTCTGTAAAGTCTCCTGCACCAACAGTACGCAGATGATAAGCACCATCAAAGTACTCTTTCCACAGAATAACAGCCTCCTCCTGACCGACTTGAAAAGAAGGCTTTCCGGGCTTAAATGAAGCAGATGGTTCAGGGTTGGGTTCAGG
>CAKZMA010001300.1 GCA_937127375.1 uncultured Coleofasciculus sp.
AAACGTTGTAGCAGTCTAGGGAATCACCAGTTGTGAAAATAGCATTGCTGATTGGGGTAAGTGAGTACGGCTATGGTTTTCACCCCGTACCCGGAGCCGTTAACGCTGTTGAAGCGATGCAACGTGTTTTGCAGTATTCTTTTGACGAGATAGAAACGCTGATTAATCCGAATCCTCCCGTGATGCGGGAAACCATCGAAACGCTGTTGAGTAAGCGTGACGAGGAAGATGTCGTGTTGTTGTTTTTCTCAGGTCAATGTATCCAAGATTATAATGATACCGTATATTTAGGAACTGGCATAACCGCCACTCGCATGACTGATGACAATTCCCTAAAAGAATTAGTCAAGGCAACCGTTGTTCCAGCTCGTTTAATCCAGGATCTACTTAGCAACAGTCCCTGTCCGCAGAATATTGTGATCATCGACGGTTACTGTAGCAATATTTTGGATTGGGAAATAACGGCAAACGACTATAATCAGGTTGGGTTAAAACAACAAATGACCGGTGAGAAGTGGGCGCTTCTGAGTTGTTTTAGTTCCATACCCTATTTCAACCAATCCGAGCAATCTCAACCCTCGGATTACACTCGTTACTTAATCGAAGGACTAGCAACAGGACTCGCCGATCGCAATCATGATGATTGGATTTGTGTCAAGGAACTTCATGACTATGTTTCTCAGCAGCTTAAAATCGTTGCTCCCGCTTTAAAACCTAGAGTATATGCTAGCGAACCTTACCAAGCGATCGCACTGAGTCAAGTTCCCCTGAATCGCCTCACCTTAAAGTATCGTAAAGAAGCACAGCGCTGGATCAGAGGGGGTGAAATTTCTGTTGGCGGTCGTTCGGCTCTGGATACATTAGCCCAAAGTCTACATCTGACTCCAGCCGATTGTGCAGCAATAGAAGCCCAAGTTTTAACTCCCTATCGCGAGTATCAGGAAAAATTACAGCGATATAAAAAAGCGTTTCGGGAAGTTTTCCGAGCCGATAATGCACTCAACCCCAAGTCTCGTAAACTCTTAAAAGATTTGCAACAGTCTTTAGGATTGAAAGATCAAGATATTAAAGACACCGAACAAATAATTCTATACCAAAAGCAATCCCGCCAAACTCCCCAGTCGAATCCCGATAGTCATCGGGAAGTCGAGAGAACAGGAGGAACAGACATTAGAGAATCTCTAAGTCGGCGTTCTGTTTCACTCATTCGGGATCAAGAAGAAACCACCGACGTATCCACACCCATGGAGGTGTCACCCCAATCAGAGGATAGCATCCCATCGACTCAATCGGTTGAGCCTACAGAACCCCCTATTTCAGCCTCTGCACCTGTGGAGGTGTCACCTCCAGCCGAGGAGAGTGTCTCACCGACTCAACCCGTTGATTCCGCAGCACCCCCGATCCCGCCATCCACACCGACAGAGGTTCCATCGCCCCAACAGGAGAGTGCGATCGCGCCCTCATCCACCTTTGACTCGATTAATCCTGAACAAACCCAAGAATCAACGACATCCAATGGCAATCAACCCGATCGACTCCCATTAAAACCCAATTCTATCCCCGAATGGTATATGCAAACGCCAGAGGAACCGGAAACCGAACCGACTTCTGGCGTCCAAGTATCATCAAATCTTAGCAATTTCTTAAATCCTGAACCCGCCGTTTCTAAATCCTCCAATAAACTCCTCCTTTGGGCAGGAATTGGTGGCGGTTTAGCTACATTAGCTCTACTAATTAGTTTATTTAATCGTGCCGCCGTACAACCGTCAACCGATTCAACCGATACCGTGGTATCATCATCGACACCCTCTCCCACAGCAACGAAATCCCTCAACGGTGCTACTTCCAGTCCCTCCCCATCTCCCTCTCCCTCTCCTGCACCTAAACCATCGCCAGAACCTGCCACTTGTTCAGTGATTGTTACCGGAAATGTTCGTTCTGATCCCGCATCATTTCGCGATAATGTGATTACCTATTTAACTAGAGAACAAGTCTCGATAACTGGAACACAGACCCAAGGTGGTTGGGTAGAAATTGAACTTCCCGATCAACGTCTAGCTTGGGCACATCGGGAGGTAATCTTAGATGAGGAGGAGATAAACTCTTGTATGTTTGAACAAGGAATGACAATTGAACTCGTTCCCGATATTCCACCGCCGCCCGATTTTATTTATGACGATGACGACGATTAACAACGGTAGAGACGTTTCCAGGGAACGTCTCCAAGACCTGACATCTTATTTCTCTTTAGTTAAACTAAAATGAAATAATCCCATCTAAACCCTGAGTGCTAACCTGTGGACTGTGGATGTCAGGAACCCCACGGCTATAGGTTCCGGGGGCTTAGAATTTAGCCCCTACCTGACCAGCCTAAGTGGATGGTGCACTACGTTATACCCAAGAGTTCAAGTTCGTACATGAAAGCCAGCTACACCCTAAGTCAATCGTTAATTGCCGCAGACAGTCCCTCAATCGTAGACTTACTGATTACTTTTCAAGGATCAGAGTCGAGTCAGCAGACATCCTTGCGTCGTCCGCTGAATCTCAGCTTAGTCTTAGATCGTTCGGGTTCAATGGCGGGAGATCCCCTACGATATGCCATTCAAGCCGCCCAAAATCTGATTGATCATCTCACCGCTGATGATTTTGTTTCGGTGGTGATTTATGATGACACCGCCGAGGTGATTATTCCCCCACAATTAGTTGGTGATAAAGCCGCCCTTAAAGCAAAAATTGGTAAAATTCGCGCCAGGGGCTGCACCAATTTAAGTGGCGGATGGTTGTTGGGATGTACTCAAGTTCAAGCTAACCAAAGTCCAGAACGAATTAATCGCGTCTTACTTTTAACCGATGGATTGGCAAATTATGGGATTAAAGATCCGCAAGTGCTGACGAAAACAGCCTTAGAAAAAGCTGAGGCGGATATTGTCACCACAACCTTAGGGTTTGGTAATTATTTTAACGAAGATTTACTGATTAACATGGCAAATGCCGCCCGGGGGAATTTCTACTTTATTCAGTCTCCCGATGACGCCTCCCAAGTGTTTGACATTGAGATGGAAAGTTTAGTCTCTGTTGTGGCGCAAAATCTCAGGGTGAGGCTACAACCTGAAGCGTTTGTTGACGTTGGTGAGATTTTAAATAACTATCGTTTTTCCCAAGTGGATGATAGGGTAGAGGTTATCTTGGGGGATGTGTATGGCGTTGAACAAAAGCCCTTAGCGATTCCCTTAACTGTGTCGCCGCGATCGCAATCCGGAATGACGACGATTGCTACTGTGACCTATGACTATCAAACCATTGTCGAAGGCAGTATCCAAGACATTAGTAATCAGTTTTCCATTACCTTAACCGTCGGTTCAGAAGCAGAAGCCAAAGATATCCAGCCTGATCCGCAAGTCTTGGAACAAACGTCTCAGTTAAGAATTGCTAAATTGAAAGATGAAGCTGTTTCCCTGGCGGACAAAGGAGACTTTCAACAAGCAGTAGTTAAACTGCGGGAAACGATCGAGGAACTCAAACGCAAGACATTAGATGAATTCTTTGACATTGCCGAAGAAATAGCCCAACTCGACTACTATGCTCAATGTTTAGAAAATCGACGATTTGATCGGGCAATTCGCAAAGAAATGCGGGATCAATCTTATCAAACCCAAACCCGCGATCGCGAAGATTTGAAATTCCGTGGAACCACAACAGGTGCAGCCAGTGGGTTAGAGGTAACAACGAATCCCGACAGTGGTGTTTTAGTCAAATGTGAACGGGTTGGGGGTAAGCTACGAGTGCGGGTCATTTCTGAGGGATATAATCCGGATTTAAACGTGCAGTTTCCCCGCAGTATCCGCGAACAAGGTGTCACTTATGTCGTGGATGAAATTACCCCATCTGCTAATGGCACATTTTATCGCGCCTCAGGAACCATTCGCCGCCTGGTTAAACCCGGTGAAGAAAAAGCATCCACTCAAAAAACCCGCCAAGCTAAACAATTACAAACTGCTAAAGCCCAAGGAACGGCGGCTGATTTAGAAACTACCGATACTGTGGGAGATGGGGTTCTAGTTCAGTGTATCAAAGACGGGAAAAAACTGCGAGCCAGAGTTGTTTCTGATGGCTATAATCCTGACTACAATATCCGTTTTCCGCGTACTATTCGAGAGGAAGGGATATTATATGTAGTGGATGAGGTTAAGGAAAATCCCCAGGGAGGTTCCTATATTGCTTATGGTAAAATTCGCAAATTAGTTCAGTA
>CAKZMA010001301.1 GCA_937127375.1 uncultured Coleofasciculus sp.
CGAGCTGCGGGGATTGAACCTGAAGTTTAGGAAATCGCCCAGACTCCAAGATATGCGATCGCACAGAGAAAAGAGTTCAAAAATTCCCATAGAAGTTTTGGATAAAAGACTCCAACAATTCTTTCACCTCAACCACGCCACTGACTAAACGATCATAATCTGTAGCACTCAGCAATTCTAACTCATAACACAGCAGCAGATAATACTCCACCTCAATCGCCGAATCCCGCGCCAGCCGCAGGAAGCTGAGTCTGTCCTCCGCCTCCTCGCGATCGCACCCCTGAGCAATTTTAATCGGAATCGCCGCACAAGCCAGACGAATCTGTTGAGTTAACCCCAGTAATTCCTCTTCCGGAAACCCTTTAGTCACCTGATAAACGTCAACGGTTAACTCATGGGCTTTATTCCATTCTTTCAACTTGCGAAAATCCGTCATCCTTCAAATTCTCCTTTCCTAATCAATTGGCTAAATTGTTCATCATTCATAGCGAAAAAACAATGAACAATGAACAATGAACAATCAAAAATCAACCCATTTACGGCACCTGTAACCCCACCAATTTATCCTCTGGGATATAACTGTGGAAAATGCCATTATCCGTAGAAACCATTACCAACCGCAGCAGATAATCCGGTTCCACCTGCAAATCTGCCCAGGGTACAGCCACCTCTAAACATTGCTTCAGCGCAACTTGAGCGCGACTTTTGCGGGGATGCCAGTGATAGTATTCTCCGGCTTCTTCTAACCACGTCGAACCCGTTAACAAATTAATCCCTAAATGGTGGTGAAATAAATAGTTCACCGGGGCAGTATCAGGAACCTCGGCTAAAGGGGCTGGACTATTGTGAACCGTGCGATTCGGATAAAACCATAATAAATGCAATTCCGGAGGAATATCCTGACCAATTTGAATCCCGGCTTGAAAATCCAATCGCATGTAAAAATTCAGGTGATCTAAACCATACCATAACCGTTGAATCGCACTACTACGGTGCATTGTTCCCCGTGCGCCACCGACATCAATTCGACCCGCTTTATCCCAATCTTGCTCATCGCCAAAGCCATCAATTACTGGATGAATAAAACTCAGGGGTCGATGATCACCTTTCGATTCGTAGGTGTCTAGAGGTTGCTTAAGACTAGCCGGAATCGGTTCATTTAATGCCTCATAAATCCCAGTCAAATGTTCTCGGAATAACTGGTCAAAAATAGCATCTTGGTTGGATGAATGACCCTCACCAAACCACCAGAACCAATCTGATCCTTCCGCCGCATACAAGGCTTCCCAGACTTCAGGATTGTTGTCTGGTGTGGCTTCGGGATGATTGGCTAAAGTCTGCCGCGCTTGGGTAAGTAAATCCCATGCCCGATTTTTAACTGGATCACCAATCCAAGTGCTAAAACTACCATCCACCCATGAGCCACTATGAAGTCGATCTGCGGGAAGTGTGGCGGTAGGAGGAAACTGATCCAAAAATTCCGACACCGTAACCAATTTTATCTGCGGATGCGCCGAGAGTTTTTCATACAGTGAGGAGAGGAAAGGAATCCCGTCTTTTTGATAAAATTCCCAGCAATTTTCCCCATCTAAGGCAATGGTTACCAGCCACGGTTGATCTAATCCAGTCCCTCCCTCTTTCTCTTGGCGTTTAATCGAACGGGAAATCGCTTCTAAGTGGCTGACAAAATCCGTTGACGCCTGCTTGGGTTCCATTGACCCGTAGGAAAAGCCAATTAAATCTGATAAACGGTGATCCCGAAACACAATAGCCAAGTTCCCTTGGGGTGTCTCTAAGCGATAGGGGCGATAGAGTAACGTGGGTTCCATCAGGGTTCCGGTTTCATCCCGGTGGAAAAAGTGCTGCACTGTCCATCCTAATACTGCTTCATCGGAACAAATCCACTTAAATCCCGCCTCAGCAATGTAAGGTAGAATTGCCGGACTCACCGACTGTTCTGAGGGCCACAAGCCGCGTGGTGTTCGTCCAAATCGTTCTTCATACATCTGCCACGCTTTTTGTAGGTGGCGAGGAATATCTTCTTCCCAGCGGAAGCGCTGCAGGGGTAACTGCATCTCCGGAATCGCTACTTGCCCGGAATGAGTATCGGCGAGTAAGGGTAAAATCGGGTGAGTATAGGGCGTGGTGGTCACTTCTAGCTGACCCGCCTCCTGCATCTGGCGATGTTGAGGAATAATCCGCTTGAGGATATCTCGTTGTTTAGAATAGATGCGTTGGCGATCGCTTAATGTAAAGTTTCGTCCTTTTTCCAACCAAGCGGCAATCTCTGGGTCATCCCAGAATATTGGGTCAATCCACGCCAAGTTATGCCATGCGAGTAAATCGCTGAAATCCTGATGCGTCCAATGATCTGCACACCAAGTTTTCCCCTTGTCTTGCCGCATCTCGTATAACTCAGCATATCGAGGATGGGGATCAATCAGGGTGCGGTGATTAGCATCAAAAAAATGCTCAACGATAAACTGTCGTTGATCCGGCTTGAGTTGGTCGGTTGGCGTCAGAGTCAACTCCAGATAGGGGTCAAAGGCTGTCCCCGCCATGTAATCTTCCAACTGCAAAATCAGCGATGGCACTAAGTTGACCGTTTGGTGTAACTTAGGATAGCGCTCTAACAATAGGACTAAATCCAAATAATCTTTCGTCCCATGCAGCCGCGCCCAAGGGAGGCGATACCGCCCATTTGAGCCGGACACGCTGTTGCGACTTTTATAGAGAGGTTGATGCTGATGCCAGATAAAGGCGACGTATAAGGGATGACTCATCGTTAATAGTAAACGTTAAGGGTCTAGAGTTTATGTGTGAAGAGGGGAGTTCTCTCACTTTATAACTCTTAACCCTTAACGCCAAATTAAAAACGCAGAATAATTAAATTACTTGTTCAACTTCCACGATTTCCGGGATAAATTCCCGTAAGCGGCGCTCAATCCCCATTTTCAGGGTCATGGCAGAACTGGGACAAGACCCACAAGCGCCTTGTAGCCGCAGTTTTACAATCGGACCGTCGATTTCCACTAAATCAACGTTACCGCCATCCGCCATCAGGTAAGGACGCAATTCATCGAGGACGGCTTCGACGTTTTCCGAGGTTAATGCTAAGGGGGGAGATAGTGTTTGAGCCATAATTCACCGAGTTTGACAGCATAACTATTTGACATCCTAGCGTTCTTTGAGAATTTTGAATGATTGTCAGGATTATCGGGGTTGTAGGGGCGAGTCGCTGCATATCGTAGGTGGTGTGAGAATTAATCTATCTCGACTCGCCCTTTTCTAAAGGTACGCGGTGTCCGATAATGACTGATAAGCCGTCATGCATTTAAATTGGGTATTAGTAGCGAGCAAGATGCTTAGTAGCGAGCAAG
>CAKZMA010001302.1 GCA_937127375.1 uncultured Coleofasciculus sp.
CACCGAAAAGTCAGTTCTCTCATCAAGAGATGATGATTAGGATTTTAAGGTGTCAATTCATCGTACCCACTAATAATGAATGAAATAGGCGAGAATGGATTGATGAATTTTTCTCTCTTGATTGATGGATTTTTGGTTCTGTGTTGGGCTAGGCGATACGTTCCTTCGGAACACGCTTCGCGATCGCGCTTCATCGACCAAACAATTTTTTGAGTCCCCCCACACTCTTGGGTTTCTCATAGATATGATCCACAATCCTGCGTATTTCTTTAGAGATATAATGATCTGGATAACGCAGGCAGAACAAATCGCTGCTCTGTAACTCCATCATTTCTTCACAGTTAGGCAAGACTCCTGCTACTGTTGCATTATAGGTTGTTTCTACTTGTTGCCGGACTGAGTTGAGATCGAACTTCTGTGGTACTCTGTTAACCACTAGAAGTAGCTTGGCTACCTTCAACTTCCGAGCCACATCGACAGTTACAGCCGTCCCTTGGAAGTCTTGACGATCTGGACGCAAAATGATCAGCAGGATGTTGGAAATTGTCACCGACAGGAGGGTTTCTTCGTTAATTCCAGGATGAGTATCAATAAATAGGTAGTCTAGCTCTAGGGAGCTAACTAGCTTTTTAAACCCATTATTGAGCAAGGCTACGTTGTATCCCTCACGCAGGATACGGCTAATTTCACCGATATTCATGCTGGATGGAATCAGAAACAATTTGCCCTGATTCTTGGTTACTTCAGGAGGACTGACATCATAAGCCGTCTCTTCAACCCCGCAGCGATTCCACAGGTAATCATTCAGGGTTCGGTTTATCTTACTTTGGTCTATACCAAAAAGAACGTGAATCCCTGGCGACTGGATATCCGTATCGATAATCCCCACCCGTAGTCCCTGGCTGGCTGTGGTAACCGCGACATTGGCTGTGGTGTTCGATTTCCCAGTTCCACCTCGAAATGAATGAATAGAGACAATTTTCGACATAACGCTCCTTTAACCCTCTCCTTTTGGGGTCTATTGCTTAAGTTTTGATGGGTGGCAAAACTATAATTTTATAGCTATTAAAGCCTGATTAAACTAACTAACCCATCAAAATCAATATGGAATATAATTGATTTTTCTGTCACAGGATTTATCTAAAAATTATCGCATATTTATACGTCTATGTGTTAATAATATAATTAAGATGAGCAAAATTTTCCAGCATCTGACAAGAATAAATTTTCAGGGCGGTTGGACTAGAGCAAATGGCTACCGACCCTGAGTTGAATGTTGCACACCCCAAACAAGACCTTTTGCCCAAAAAGCAACTAAAAGGGTAACAAGCACTACGGCGATGCAACAAAAATTAACTGTGTAAGAGGTCTGACAGGAAAATGGTAAGTAATAAGTTTTCTTTACATCGCATAGCACTCGTGGCGTTATTTGTAGAGCTATTGACCACGAGTAGTTTCCCAATGCTGGCTCAGGGGCGATCGCTCAATCAAGATGGGCTTACTCCCTGGAAAATCAGCACTCCTCTAACCCACTTTCCTGAGAATCAGGTAGAGAAGTCTCCGACTCTCCACGCTCAATCAATACGGTTTCCCACTACAGGAAAACCTCGTCGCCGCCGATCAGCGGCAGTGCGAGGAGGCACAGAAGAGGCGGTAGTACCAAATAGCTGTGGCAACTCTAGCGATGAACAGATCGTCGCTTTGCTGCCTCCAACAGAGCCAGTGCGAACTGTGGCAGAGCATCCCACGATTTTGGTGTATCTCCCTGAAAATACTGCCAAGCAAGCCGAGTTTTACCTGAAAGAGGCTGACAACGATGAGATAGTCTATGAAACAACTGTTACGCTTCCGGGTGATTCCGGAATTGTTAGCGTCCCTCTCCCAGATAACGGAACGTTGCCAGCGTTAGAGGTGGGAAAGACGTATACTTGGCATTTCTTTGTGATTTGTAATGAGCAAGATCCGACCAATGAGCCTTATGTTGAGGGACAGATAGAACGGGTTGAACCTAGCCCAAACTTGGTGGCTGAGTTGGAAAATGCGTCACTGCGCGATCGCGCCGCCATTTATGCGGAAGCCGGGATTTGGTATGATTGCCTCAATAGCCTCGCTCAGCTACGTCGTTCTGCTCCCAACGATAGCGCGATCGCGTCGGATTGGGCAGCATTGTTAGAGTCTGTTGGACTAGATACAATTTCCCAAAAACCTCTGATTTCTTCTAGTGGTTCACCCAATTAATTTTGATGGCTAACTCTGCTTATTGTTGCCATTAGTCCTTGTGCTTGGAGTCACCGTTTAACGCTATCTTTTTTAGCAGGAGGCGCACTGTTTCAGCGCTGATGCTCTCCACCAACTGGAGTTGTACTAACTTTTCAGCGAGCAATTGCGTTGTCCAACAGTCCTTTCCAGGTGGCGGTTTACTGGAAGCGGTAGCGATTAAGAACTCTTCGGTTTTTTTGTCTAATTTCTTAACTGCTCCTGGACGAGGGCGTTCGTTTAAAGCCAAGTCTAACCCCCCTTCCACAAATTTTTTACGGGTGCGCTCTACTGTTGCCACCCCCAAATGCAGCATAGTAGCGATTTCCTCGTCTTTATGTCCAGCATCCGTTAGGAGTAAGATTTGGGCACGGCGTAGCTTTCGAGCTGATATCTTGCCTTTTTTTGTCAGTTTGATTAGCTCTTGCCTTTCAGTTTGGCTTAATTGGACTTGGTGCTTTTGAATCATCACGGTTAATTGGCATGGACTCTATAGATAAAACGGCGATTTGAGGACTGGAATGTGATCGTGAACTGGAATACCACTGAGCTGTCTATCCTTCTCTTCAGTCATCAAAATCAATTTTGCAAATCACTATTTTATCCCTGACTTAAAAACACTAATGACTTCATTAGTCATCAAAAATAATTTGCACAATTCTCTTTGTGTATATTTTAATCACAAAGGTGTATGATATGGCAAGATAAGTGTATAGTAGATAGTTATGTAATGCATTTAGACAGCCTTACCATAAAATCAGCGAATGGAGTTGTCTTCTGGTGGTGTTCGCTATTCCCGCCAGACGATGGTTGGCTTAAAGGCGACACTTCTTGTGGCAAAGGCTACAGAAGTAAAGCGGTATAAATGCAAGTTGGTTAACTCTCACAGCCAGATTCCCCCCCGATACCTAGGAGGTTTTTATGTCACAGTCAAATATCCAGATCATGTCACCTTTGTAGGTTGGGTTGAGGAACGAAACCCAACATGCTTTCCCTGGAGTTGGGTAACGCTTACGCTCTACCCAACCTACGAGAATATTTTGTGCAAAACTTACATGTTCCCGGAGGGTTTTATGTCACAGTCAAATATCCAGTCATTTAACGCTGAAGACCTATCAGCGGAG
>CAKZMA010001303.1 GCA_937127375.1 uncultured Coleofasciculus sp.
AATGCGGGATTTATCCATTGCCCAAGCCGCAGAAAATAGACATCGAATTAACTGTTTTGCTGAAGGTGTGGGCGTTTTACTAGGGGGAATTATCGCCGCCATTGGTATTCATGGACTCTGTACCTTACCGCCAAAAAACGCTGAAGATCCTTAGTTGTTCTAACTGTCGCCATCAAGGTGAGGATGAATAGTACTGAAATTTTGGCTGGTGGGTTTCGACTTCGCTCAACCCACCCTACGGTATATAAGGATTTCGGCGATCCAAAAAGGTTGATTTTAGTGCCATTGAGGTTAGGACAGATATAATGGCTGAGACCCTATATCCAGTAACAACCCTCCTACCTTCTGCCTCCTGCCTTCTACCGTTTGCAATACCACTCCGCACACAGTCACACGATCATGCGAATTGCCTTATTCACTGAAACCTTTTTGCCCAAAGTTGATGGGATTGTCACGCGACTGCGGCACACGGTTGATCATTTACAACGCAATGGTGACCAGGTTCTGGTAATCTGTCCAGATGGTGGACTCACAGAACACAAAGGTGCCAAAATTTATGGCGTTTCCGCTTTTCCCTTACCTTTATATCCCGAACTCAAACTGGCATTACCTCGACCCGCGATTGGTATGGCGTTAGCTGAATTTAAGCCGGATGTAATTCATGTGGTGAATCCGGCGGTATTAGGGTTAGGAGGACTCTATTATGCTAAAGCGATGCAAATTCCTTTAATCGCGTCCTATCATACTCATTTACCCCAGTATCTTCAGCATTATGGGTTAGGGATGTTAGAACCGGTGATGTGGGAATTAATTAAGGCAAATCACAACCAAGCCCAGCTTAATTTATGTACCTCGACGGCGATGGTTGAGGAATTGAGAGGGCGAGGGATTGAACGATTGGATTTGTGGCAACGGGGGGTGGATACAGAGACATTTCGTCCCAGTTTGGCGTCTGAGGACATGCGATCGCACTTGTCTCAAGGACACCCGGAAAGTCCCTTGCTGCTGTATGTGGGGCGGTTGTCGGCGGAAAAGGAAATTGACCGGATTAAACCCGTTCTGGAATCCATTCCCGGTGCGCGTTTGGCATTAGTGGGCGATGGACCCCATCGCAGCGCCCTAGAAAAACATTTTGCCGGAACTCCTACCCATTTTGTCGGGTATCTGACGGGTGAACCGTTAGGATCTGCCTTTGCGTCAGCGGATGCGTTTATTTTCCCCTCCCGTACCGAAACCTTGGGATTAGTGCTACTCGAAGCAATGGCGGCGGGGTGTCCAGTTGTTGCGGCGCGTTCAGGTGGGATTCCCGATATTGTCACCGATGGGGTGAATGGCTATCTGTTTGACCCCAGGGATGAACAAGGCGCGATCGCGGCGACTCAACGTCTGTTTCAGGAACAAACCGAACGGGAAACCTTACGCCAAAACGCTAGGGCGGAAGCGGAACGCTGGAGTTGGTCAGCCGCAACCCGTCAGTTACAACAGTATTATCAGGGCGTCGTATCAGCGCGATCGCTCTTACCTGTGGCTTAATTTAGGATATTCATTAGGGCACGATATTCATTAGGGCACGATATTCATTAGGGCACGATAATATCGTACCCCTACCCCATCAATATCAATGATCCCTAAACTGTTGTAGGGGCGACCCGCTTGCATTAATTAACAATTCCATTCCATTCAAGTTGCTCGGGTCGCCCTTTCCTCAGCGTTAAGATATTGGAGCCTTAGCGCGTCCCGGTGAAATCAAATTCACCGAAGGATTACCCAAAACGCGATCGGGTAAAATCATGCGGCGGTTGTTGCGATCGCTCGCTGCGGGTCAAGAGGTAACAGGCGATACTTCGACCTTAGAAGATCGTAGCGTCCTCGACAAATTACGGGGTGGCGCTTAATGCGGAGAAGCTTGTAGAGACGTAGCATGCTACGTCTGGGAGCAAGGTGAGATTGTAGCTGATCAATGTAGGTAGGGGCGCAAGCCTTGCGCCCCTACTCAGGTTCTGCATCAAACCTATTCGCTCAAGCGATCGCCTTCTACAATGAAAGCATCAGACCAAATTCGAGGAGAAAGTCATGGCAGCAGAACGAGAATTTGATGATGCTCTACATGAAGCTGGCTTAGAGGCGGCTAAGGTACTGAAAGAGTTTCTCAAGAATCCACCAGAAGGAAACGCTGAAAACGACGCTAACATGGTCAAAGTAAAAGTTGCGCTTCAGGTATTGGCGATCGCCAATGATCTACCCACTCCCCCATTTTTTATCGATTCAAGCAATCAAGCTTAAAATAGCCGGAAAATTAGTTCCGACAATCACAATCAATTGATAGACGTTTCGGCGAAACGTCTCTACCTTCTCCCGCCACACTTCGCAGGCGTGAAGATCGCGGCGGGAGTTGTATAGCACTACGCACTCTAGTTAGGACAAATGAAGAAAAATTCAAATCCTTCAATCCCTTGATGAGTAAGCGTTTTTATTCACTATTGCCCATTGCCTATTGCCTAGCGCGTAGCGCTATACAATCTAGCTTTGGCGACTTTTTCGATAGGGAATTTCAGAGTCAGTCAGGTTGGATTGGATAGGTTCGTAGTAACGGCAAGACTGACAAGGACCCTCTGGATTAACCGCACAACGCACAAGTTCAGAATTCGCATTATATTCACAACTCGCATCGCCCAGCACCCAGCGCCCATCAACCAAACTTTTCTCCGTCGGACGTGAAGCCGATTGGACGTATAGGGCAATTTTATGTAAACGATAACGCCCAGATTTTAGAAGATAGCGATGGCGACGCTCTAAAACAGCATAGGTTTGACCGTTATAGTCAAGATAATTACCCGGCTGGGGAGTCCAATCTAATCGGATATTACCCAGACTCTGACGCGATTGCGTCAGGATTAGCTCTGCGGGAAGAGAATCTGGCTCCATAGTGAGTGATAGGTGTGATGATGACTACACTTGGATGGTATCGCAATCATTGTTGTCATTCGTCATTCGTCATTCGTCATTTGTCATTCATCCTTTGTTGACTCCCCCATCTTCCCATCTCCCCATCTCCCCATCTCCCCCAACTCCCCCACGCCTCCCCTGGGGTGTGGGGTCTGACCCATATCCCTCAAATGGTTAGGATAGTTCATATTGGATAAAAGTGTTGATTCAATGCAACGGTCAGGAAAC
>CAKZMA010001304.1 GCA_937127375.1 uncultured Coleofasciculus sp.
TTTAAAAATCAATACAATTAACTGAAAAAACAAAAAAATGATTTTAAGGTTAAGCAAACGGACGAATTAAGTTAACTTGATTCGTCTCAACATTTTTTAGGAGAAAACCGATGATAAATTTTAAATCATTATTAACGACGTTGATGGGCGGGAAGAGTCTCCCCAGAGGATTAGACAACACCGCCCCAGAATCAACCTTTGTTGAAGATGATGATGCAGGACACTTAATTTCGTCCGCTCAAGGTCCAATCATAGTACCAACAATTAATACAATTGAGGGCAGTTTATTTAATCCGGCAGATATCGATCTCTACCAAATTGAATCTGAACGTCAAGCATTTTTAAAATTTAGAGTTGCTCAAAATCCCTTATTGTCTGTATCATCTTTATCATCTTTGTCTTTGTTCTTATTTGATAAAATGGGCAAAGGACTAGCAGCAGGAAGCGGAGAAGTTGGATTCAATTGTTCTGAAAACGAGACGTTCTACTTAGGTATAAGTGATGGTCTTAATCCGCTTAATAGTGCCGGAGAGGTGCTGTTATCACCAGAGGGAGAGGTAAATACAGGCACTTTGACAGGTTGGCAAGATCCTGGACTTGTAATTCCTATATTTACTCATTATAAAATAGCAATAGAAATCGAGACATAGGCTGTTTATGAACCTGTGATCATTAAAAAATCGACTGTGGTTTAATATTAAGAATTGTCAAAGTCTCGTAGTGCGTTTAGCGAAGCCATGCCGCAGGCTTTGCATCTTGCTCGCTACTACTACCCAATTTAAATGCATGAAGCTTACCCTTTTTCCCTATACCATTGCGCCAGTTTTTCAGGAGAAAGTCCCCCGAAATACCCGATAATAATAAGCTGGTTAATTAGAGTGGTTTTGATTATACCTAACCGTTCCCACCGTCGTCCTGATGTCAGAACAGATGCTGGAACAATCGTAATCCGTCCCTGCGGTTGCAAGCGGCGGATGAATTCAAAATCTTCCATAATTGGCAAATTTGGAAAACCTCCGATAGTATGAAAAACAGTCGCTTTTAAAAAGATAGCTTGGTCGCCATAAGGCATCGAAAAAAAACGCGATCGCCAATTCACCAGTCGTTCAATCAGACGCAAGCTAAACTGTTGAGCATCAATGCGTAATTCAAACGCCCCCGCAATGGTTTGGGGTTCTTGTAGCGCTTGGCGGATTAAACGATCAAAGTTTGCTGGTAAACGAGTATCGGCGTGGAGAAAGAGGAGAATATCACCCGTCGCCCTAGCTGCACCTGCATTCATTTGACAGGCGCGACCGGGTGGGGTAGAAATAACCTGGACATTTCGCGATCGCACCACGGTGACGGTTTCATCTTGACTTCCCCCGTCTACCACAATAACCTCCACATTGTCAGTATCGACAAGTCTATCTAAGATCGAACCAATTGTATTCGCTTCATTTAAAACAGGAATAATCACTGAAATTGTTTCGGTTTTCATTACATTAGAATTCCTTCCCCAATCCCCATTTTCAATCAATTTCCACCTGAAAGCGAATCAATCCTACATTATTGGGAGCGGTGCTAGAAATATCGCCTAACTCGACAACCACAGCACCATTGGGATTATTGGCTTCAGCACAAGGCGTTGAGACAGGATTGAGAGGCGGAAAAAATGTCCCTGAATCTTGATCTGATGCATTACTTTGGGGTGTCGGTGTCCCATCTTGATTTAACACAATTCCACTCCCTTGCCTAAAACTATCCGAGATAAACGTCGTCCCTTGGGGAATCAGATCACAGACATTCACACTGTTAACCACTGTGCCACCATTTGATAAGAAATAGATCGTGTATTCCACAGTATCGCCACTCTCTAAACGCCTATCGGGACTAATCATCGGAACGCCTAAAAGCCCTCCCCCCGGTAGCTGAGACCAGCCAATCGCGTTATCATCCGGATCAGTGGGATCATCTACAAAAGTATTAAAATTAATTCCATCGATCACTTGTCCATCTCTGTTCACCTGAGTAATCCGCTTCACCAGAAGCAGGTTAGGTTCTCCAGCCAAAAATACCTCAGCACTGTCTCGATCATTCCCAGGATTCGGATCATCTTGATCTAAAGCACTAATCACCGCCGTATTCGTCACGGAACCGGGAATATCCCCAGTGGCGGTAATCTGTAACGTAGCCTCGTTACCATTGGCTAAGTTACCCACTGACCAAATTCCGGTGCGGCGATTATAGGAACCTTGAGACGCTTGTGCCGATCTGAATGTTACCTCAGGGGGTAAGGGTTCCGTCACCGCCACATCAGTCGCCTCATTCGCATCGTTATTGGTCAGAGTAATGGTATACGTTATTTCGTCTCCCACATTTGCCCGGTTTGGGCGTGCGATTTTGCTCAAGCCGAGGTCAACCGATTGCAAGGGAATTGTGACACTATCTTGGTCATCCTCACCAGCAACGCTGTTTCCTGGGGTAGAATCGGGGTCAGGTCGATCTGAGGCTGTAACTTGCGATCGATTTACGACAG
>CAKZMA010001305.1 GCA_937127375.1 uncultured Coleofasciculus sp.
CTTTTTGTTCCATGGGGGAGACCAGATGTTGCTTCGCTTTTTGTTCCATGGGGGATTTAGGGGGATATCCAACTGCTGCTATCCGGGCAGATTTTCTTTAAGCTGGGCGATATTTTCGGGACTGAGGGTAAGTTTTACTTCGATTTGTTGCTGCTTATCGCGCAATGTGATAATATGATTTTCCTCTTGAGAGTGACTTTCCCATTGAGGATTGGTAATTTCTATTTTCTGATAGACAACTTCCGGAATTCCCACCCGGATGACTAAATTTTTCTGAGATTGAGGATAAATATAAAGCTGAAGCCGTTGCGGATCAAGTTCAAGTTTCCAGGGGGTTGTGCTGCGTTCTTGATCTGTGTCCACTTTTTGCCAGTAGAGGGTAATTCCGCGAATTTGGGGATTTTGCAGTTTAAACTCGTCGTCAAACCGCTGCCATTCCCAGTCGATTTCCTGGGCATTTCCACTAGCAGGAATTAGTCGCTGTCGCCATGCAATTTTACGGTTGTTTAACGCTGTCCAAAATTTGCTAATTTTGGTGAGATTTGCGCCATTTTCAGGATTGTCACTATTTTGTTGCCAAGTAATCATTTTTTAGGGAACAGGGAATGGGGAATGGGGAATGGGGAATTTAGGATTCATAGTTAGATCGGTTCATCTAGATGTTCGGCGACGGATTGATACAAGTCGAGAACGTGCTGATCTTGAAGATGATAATAGACCTTGCGACCGCGTTTATGATACCGTACTAATCGCATGGCTCGTAGGGTGCGTAATTGATGGGAGACGGCGGATTCGCTCATATCCAGCGCGGTGGCGATGTCACATACACAGAGTTCTGCGATCGCGAGTAGGGAGATGATCCTCAGCCGATTTGTGTCTCCTAGGGAACTGAACAATTCTGCCATGCGTTGGGCTTTTTCGGTGTTGAGCATTTTTGGCTGCAATGAACTAATCCGCTGGCGTTCAACCTGATGGGGCGGATGACAATGAGGTGTGTCTGTGTCTGGATTAGCAGAAATGTTTGCCTCTGGCGTGGATAATCGGATTGGCATTGAGTTACTATCCCTTGGCTGTGGAATGGTCTGATTTTATAGTAGCGAACTCTCTGAACCGAGTGCAGGTGGGGAGATGGGGTGGGTTTAGTTACCTCTGGGTGAAAAGGAACCGATAGTCGTGAAATCGACCTCTACAGATAGTCAGGGCGGGTTTTGAATTAACGTTATCATCAATAGCGATATGAAAGTCCCTAAACCCGCCCCTACACTCTCAACATTCCTGCCATCCATAAATAAATCACGAAATCACGGTTCAAGCTAAAATGCAGCAAATGTTCATCTGTTTTTGATGTTAACTCTGTTAGGGAAGGAATATTATGGGTGATTTAGGACAATTGCCTGTCGGAATTATTGGCGCTTCTGGCTATGGAGGCGTGCAATTAATACGCCTATTGATGGATCACCCAGGTGTTGAGGTGGTTTATTTGGGGGGAAGTAGTAGTGCGGGGAAGCCGTTTTCTGAACTCTATCCTCATTTGGGTCATTGTGTGGATTTGACCATTGAGGAGATTGATTTAGATAAAATTGCCAGCCGTTGTCAGGTGGTGTTTCTGTCGTTACCCAATGGTTTGGCGTGTCAGATGGCGCCGCCGTTGTTGGCGAAAGGGTGTAAGGTGATTGACCTTTCGGCTGATTATCGGTTTAAGAATTTGGAGACCTATAAAACCTGGTATGGGGGAGAACGTAATGACCAGGAAACCGTGGCTTCAGCGGTTTATGGCTTACCGGAATTATATCGCGATCGCATCGCTAATGCGAAACTGGTAGGGTGTCCTGGCTGTTATGTTACTACCAGTCTTTTGGCACTTGCACCGTTGCTTAAACAGGGGTTAATTCAGCCCGATACGGCGATTATTGATGCCAAATCAGGCACATCGGGGGCGGGGCGTAAGGCGAAAACTAATCTTTTACTCGCAGAAGCGGATAGTTCGGTGTCGGCTTATGGAGTGGCGCGTCATCGCCATACCCCGGAAATTGAGCAGATTTGCAGTGATTTGGCGGGTCATGAGGTGATGGTTCAGTTTACCCCTCATTTAATGCCAATGGTGCGCGGACTTCTGGCGACGGTTTATGCAACATTGCGTGACCCCGGATTAGTGCGAGAAGATTTGGCGACGATTTATAATGCATTTTATCGTGCGTCTCCTTGTGTGCGCGTCTTACCCAGTGGGACGTATCCGCAAACCAAGTGGGCGTGTGGAACGAATTTGTGTTATATCAGCGTTGAAGTTGATCCGCGTACTGACCGGGTGATTGTTATGTCAGTTACCGATAACTTGATTAAAGGTCAAGCCGGTCAAGCGATTCAATGCTTGAATCTGATCATGGGGTGGGATGAAAAGTTGGGATTACCGTTGTTGAGTTTTTATCCGTGATGGGGTGATGCGGTGTAGGGGCGGGTTTTGCACTCGGTCAGGGCGGGTTTTGCACAAATGTTGTCATCTCATGGCGAGACGAAAATCCCTAAACCCGCCCCTACAAAGTCAGGGCGGGTTTTGCACAAATGTTATCATCT
>CAKZMA010001306.1 GCA_937127375.1 uncultured Coleofasciculus sp.
TTTTGCGAATTATTGCAGGTTCACCAGAACGCCGTCTTACCTCAGCTTATGACCTGGAAAACCAGGTGGGTATCGTGGACACTCGTTTTAAGTTTCCGGGTTCATGCCCGGTCTACTGCCACAAGGTCTCTCGATTCCCTTTTACATACAGACAAGATCAAAAAACACTATTGGCAGTCACCAACGTCCCAGTGGAACCTGTACCCCTATTTTAACGATTTATTTCTAGATGTCTACTGTCCCGTATCGCCACCTTCTGCAGGGGCGCATGGCGTGCGTCATGAAACAGTCTGCTGTTCATGCCTAATCATGGGCTGTCGCTCTAAGCTAAACTGATGAGTGTCATCGATCGCAAATTATGTATGATGTTCGGGGTTATGGTCAGATGGTGTACAGCGAACCCCATTCCTATCTTGTCAAACTGGGGTTATTCCACTGGAACAGTTGGCGCGAGAAGCATCCTGATGTTACTCCCATGCTGGAGGGTGCTAACCTAAATTTATTGGATTTGAGTGGGTTTAACCTGAGAGGGGCTAACATTCAAGGGGCGAACCTCTTTGGCACGGATTTGCTGGAAGCCGACTTGACCGATGCCAATCTGAGAAAAGCTGATTTTACCGGCGCAGATTTTAGAAATGCTCTTTTAAGCGGCGCTGATTTATCTGAAGCCCGATTGATTAGAACTCAAGCGTTAGGTACAAACTTTGAGAGAGCAATATTTACAGGAGTTTGCTTAGAAGATTGGAATATTGATAGTACAACCAACTTAACTGGAGTTATCTGCGACTATGTTTATCTTAAATCCAGATATTCTCCTAAGAGTAAACGATATGTACTGCAAGAACGCCGTCCTCATAGTGGTACATTTGAGCCGGGTGAGTTTACAAAGCTTTTCCAAAAAACGCTGGAAACCGTTGAGTTGATTTTCCGCCAGGGGATTGATTGGCAGGCTTTTCTGGTTGCTTTTCAAGAGTTAGAGAAGGAAAACGATAATTTTCCGGTTTCTATTCAAGCCATTGAAACGAAGCATCGAGGTACTGTCGTTATCCACCTCAAAGTTTTTCCAGAGCAGGATAAGGCAAAAATTGAGCAATCGTTTAAGCAGCGCTATAAACAGGAACTTCAACGCATTGAGGCAGATTATCTAGAAAGGTTAGGTGTTAGAGTTCAGTCAGAGGATTTAATCACCAAGTATCGCCAACGAAATGCTGATTTTAAAGCGATGATTCAGATTATGGCTCAAGCTCAAAGTGACTTTGTTTTAAAGGGAATTTCCGAGTTCGAGTGATTTGTCTTATGTCTTATGTCCTTGGCTGGGGCGGGTTTAGTCACGTTATCGGTTGTGTTGGATAGTATTATCGGTAAAACCCGCCCCTACACAATCAACAATCAAGACTTTAACCGTACCACAGGGTTTCTATTGTTTGGGCGATCGCCTGGGGGTTCTTCCCTGAGCTAGAATCTAGGAGAACGGTGACATGACCGAGTTTGCGCCCAGGGCGCGATTGCTTTTTCCCATACCAATGCACATAAGTTTGCGGCTGACTGGCGAGTTTTTGCCGTTTTTCAAGGTAATCGTTCTGGGAATATTCGTAACCCAATAGATTAACCATGACCGCTCCCTTACACTTAAGTATTGGTTTTGTCAAGGATAATCCAGCAACTGCCCGTAAATGCATTTCAAACTGCGAAGTTTCACAAGCATCTAGACTAAAATGTCCAGAATTGTGGGTACGAGGGGAGACTTCGTTGACATATACCTGATTATTGGCGGTGAGAAAGAGTTCAATCCCAAACACACCCACGGCTTGTAGACTATTGAGTAAGGTACGTGCGATCGCGTTAATCTCTTGTTCTGTCTCTGGGCTAATCGGGGCGGGAATAATCACCCGACGGCAGACTTGATTTTCCTGCTGGGTTTCGACAACCGGGTAAACCACTACCTCACCGCTTACAGAACGAGCCGCGATCACAGCTAATTCTCGTTCAAAGGGTATAAATTCCTCGACGAGTAGAGGTGTATCGGCAAGTTTTTGCCAGAGTTCCTGGAAACTCTCTCTATCCTTAAAAATAAACGTGCCTTGACCATCATAGCCGTGACGTCGCGCTTTGAGAACCAGGGAAAAATTCAGTGTATCAGGGTTGAGGGGTGTCTCTAGTAAGTTAAAAGCAGGTTGGGGTAAGCCAATGTCACGTAAATAGCAACGTTGGTGATATTTATCGAGTAGGGGGGCTAAGGCGTCTAGGCGGGGGCGAAAACAGACACCTTGGTTTGCCAAGGGAAACAACGCATCCAAATTAATAAATTCATTCTCAAATGTGATCACATCACAATGGGCAGCTAACTTTGCCGTCGCGGCGGCATCATCAATCGGGGCAAAGATGGTATCGGAGGCAACACTAACGGCTGGATCAGTAGGCTGGGGTGTTTGAATCACCAAATCCAAACCCAATGATTTAGCCCCACCTCCCATCATCCAAGCCAGTTGTCCACCACCGATTACCCCTACTCGTTTCACAGTCTTAGCCATCAATAGGTTTGAGTCACTCGTTTGCCATGTTAGCGGATTT
>CAKZMA010001307.1 GCA_937127375.1 uncultured Coleofasciculus sp.
CTCAGCTCCCCCGGCTCCCTCAGCTCCCCCGGCTCCCTCAGCTCCCCCGGCTCCCCCGGCTCCCCCGGCTCCCCCAGCTTCCTTGTTCCCTCATCAGTCAGACCTCATCTTTGGGTTTGATTAGCATAGCTTGAATGGCGGCACGTAAGTAACCAATCTGACCATAAGCATAAACTAGATTATCAAACCGTTTGGCTGGGTCAGTCAAATGTTTCGCAGATTTATAGAGTCCCCGGGCGATGCGTTCTCCTCCTCGTCCTAACTGACGTATCCCGGTTCGACCTGCCACTTCTTCGCGATAACATTCGCTAATCCCTTGCCACCAGCTACGCTGCAAGAACCAGCTTGCTTTGAGGCGTTCTGGGGCGACATTGTGGGCAGCGACGGCATCGGGGAGATAGGCAACTTGCCAACCCTGTTTGAGGGCAAGTTCAGTCACGTATAATTCTTCGTTGGAGAGTAATTTTTTGCCTTGACGCCCTAGATTAGGATCAAAACCGCCAATTTTTTCCAGGAAGGTACGCCGGATGGAGTAGTTTAAGCCTCTGGGTGTTAAACCAGGTTCTTTGATATAGACAACAGTATCTCCGAGATCATAAAGTCCTAGATTGCCAGCGAGTTCTGGGGATATCCAGTTGGGGGGTTCGATGCCGGGGGGCCAGATTAGGGTGACTTTACCGCCAGCTACTGCCAATTTTTCATTTTGTTGATAAGCCTCTAGGAGAAATCTCAGCCATTGGGGACTGGCGACGGCATCATCATCTAAATAGGCGAGAATGGGAGCAGTGGTTTCCTTTGCGCCTGTATTGCGTGCCACGGAAAGACCAATGACGGGTTCGTAAACGTATTTGAGTTGGGGATGGGAGATTCGGGCTTCAACAATCTCACGAGTGCGATCGCTAGAGGCGTTATCGACCACTACGACTATAAAATTATCACAATCTTGGGCTAATAGGCTATCAATGGCAGCGCCTAGATACGCATCTCGGTTGTGAGTACAGATAATCGCAGCAATCTGAGGCGTTGGCATAACTATCGGGGTGAGTCGTCGCTAGAGAGTCTAACCAGCTCTGTTGTAACACAAGAATCAGACGAATCGGCAAATCAGCGTTATGCTGTCATTCAGAGGGGGCGGGTTTAGTGACATCTGGGTGGCAAGTAAGGATAATGGTAAAACCCGCCCCTACACCCTTCAAAATTAAAAAATATTTTACAACCAATCAATTTTATTCGCTTTTTCATTGAGTTGAGTTTGTTGTTGTCCGAGGTCGCGATACCAAGCACCGTACAGATTAATTGGAGTTTTTAGCACATCCCCCACAGAGGCTTTTCCGGCAATAACTTGTCCGCTGGTTATTGGCAATTCCTTTAGCAACCAACGACTGATTAAATAGAAAGATTTTTTTGAGGTTAATTTCGGTTGCAACTCAACGCCGTGTAATTCGTGTAAGTATTTATTTGAACGTCCATAGCGTTGCCATTGGCTACGGAATTCCCGCAGGTTCGTGCGGTGGCGGTGTTGGACAATGGCTGTTTGGGCAAAGTCGAGTTGCCATTGAGTCTGGCGCTGAATTCGCCAACAAATATCCGCATCTCCTCCGGTTGTCATGTAGGGACGGAATAAGCCAACCTCTTGTAAGGCTTGGCGACGAATGGCTAAATTTGCGGTTTGACCGTAGGGATAAAATGGATGATCTAGAGTGTTTTTTTGGCTTAATGTTCCTTGACGTTCAGCATGTTTTTCGAGCAGCGTTTTACCGGGTAAGGCGGAAATTTCGCCCACAACTAATCCGATTTGGGGATTGGCGAAGGGTTGAACTAAGAGACTCAACCACTGAGGAAGGGGGCGACAATCGGCATCGGTGAAGGCTAGAATTTCACCAGTGGATGCTTTTATGCCTGTATTGCGGGCTGCGTAGGAACTTTGAATCTGGTTTTCGGTGAGGGGGTGAAGGGTGATGCCTCTAGCTCTGGCGTCTTGAGCCGCTTGTTGCAGGATATCCGGTGTGCGATCGCGGCTATTATTATCTACGAGGAGGTATTCTACCTGATCTTTGGGGTATGTTTGTGAGAAGAGACACTGAATTAAGTCGGGTATGTCGGCGGCACCGTTGTAGATGGGGACAACGACGGATACCTGGGGGATAAAGGAGGAATGGGGTTGGCTATCAGTGGTGCGATCAGAACACATGATGTTATACGATTTAGCTCAAGGCTGGTCACATTTTAGCAAGGGTTCGTAGTCAGGGAACTTTAGCCCTAGATTTTTTTAGGTTCCTTGGCAGCATTATTTTCCTTTCCTCCTAGCAACAGTCACGATTTTTAAAATGGCGTATGCGGCATGTCAATATAATAACAGTCGATAATAATGCTGGATTAAGTCGAGATGCGGCTATTGTAGCTACTCTTCTAAAGCAAGCTAATTTTCAAGTTACTCTTTTTAATATCAATTCACTACCTGTTGATGCTCAAGGTCAACCGATAAACTCAGGTTTACCAAAAACCCCTATCTACGATATTAATCTCTTCCTAGAGCATGTCGTACCCCCATTATTCCCCTGTGCAAAGCTGAATTGTTTGATCCCTAATCAAGAATGGTTTTGGCAGGAGTGGCTTCCTGATCTCCCTCATTTTGACTATATCCTTTGTAAAACACGGTTTGCTCAACGTATCTTTAACAAGCTAGGATGCCGGACTGAGTTTATCAGCTTCACCAGTTTTGACCGCTTAGACGAAACCAAAACAAAACGTTATGATAAATTTTTACATTTGGCTGGAAAAAGTCCTCAAAAAGGCACAAATACAATTATCGAAATTTGGCAGCGTCATCCAGGTTTACCTCATCTGACTATTCGACGCAATTGGCAAGAAGCTGACCTAATTGAGGCAGCTAATATTGAGTATATTACCAAGTATTTGGATGATCCAGCGTTAAGGAACTATCAAAACAGTCATGGCGTTCATTTATGTCCTTCAGAAGCAGAGGGCTTTGGTCATGGAATTGTCGAAGCCATGAGCTGTCGTTCGGTGATTCTGACGACCAATGCCCCGCCGATGAATGAATTAATTACACCTGAGCGAGGCATTTTAGTAGATTGTGATACAGCTCAGGTGCAGGGAGTCGGCATTAATTATTATGTCGATAGGCAGGCATTAGAGGAAAAAATATATCAAATATTAGGAATGGATGATACAACTAAAAAAGAATGGGGGGATAATGCTCGTGATTGGTATGAAGATAATGATACATTTTTTCGGCATAAAATTGTTAATATTCTCAATGACCTTTAACTCAATACCTGTATAATTCATGACTTTTGCTCCATAACCAATAACGAATTGATCATGTCTAACGTTAGTGTTTGTATTCCTACTTACAATCGTGTAAACTATCTATTTGAGTCAGTTAATAGTGTCCTGAATCAAACCTATAAAGACTTTGAATTAATTATTTGCGACGATGGTTCAACCGATGAGACGCCGACGGTTGTTAGTCAGTGGGATGATTCCCGAATTCGCTACATTCGCCATGCTAACAATATTGGGCGCAGTAAAAATATGCGTTCTGGTTTTGATGTGGCACAGGGAAACTATTTTATCAAATTTGATGATGATGATGCCCTGACGCCGGAGTTCTTAGAAAAAACGGTGGCAGTATTAGAGGTGGAACCCAGTGTTGATTTTGTCTGTACGAATCACTGGGTTATTGATAAAAATGGTAAGCGGGATGAGTTGGCGACGGAAAAGAATGCGGCGAAGTGGGGAAAAGATAAGCTGACGCAGGGTATAATCCCTGATTTAATGCGGCAAACCTTTCAATATCAGAGTTTGCAGGTGGGTTCAACCTTGTTTCGTCGCGCCTGTTTGCAGGATGTGGACTATATGCGCCCAGAAGCCGATGGCTGCGAGGATTTTGATTTACTGGTACGATTAGCGATCGCGGGTAAGCAGGGGTATTTTTTACCGGAGAATTTGATGGAGTATCGGTTTCACGGGGGACAGACGAGTTTAAG
>CAKZMA010001308.1 GCA_937127375.1 uncultured Coleofasciculus sp.
GTGCCAAGATTGAGGACGATTATCTCAAGATTCGCTTTGCAGATACGGCGAAGGTGTAGACCTGAATTAGGGTTTTAGTACCGCTGTTGTGGAAGTTACCCATTCAGTACAGACGTTCTATCGTAACGTCTGTACAAAGTTAAAAGTCTTTTGTCGTCTCACTCAATCGAGGGTCAGGTAACAATACATTTCATTAGGTAAATAAATGTAAAGTATTTGCACGTTTTTAGTCAATTTCATAGTATATTTATCTGGAAAATATATGGCTGCTTAAAAAAATAAAAACCATGGATAACTTAAACAAAGCTATGGCAAATAAGCTGTTAAATATTATACTAATTGTCTCTATTTTTATATCAAGTTTTGGCTTTGTTGTTGATATTAAAAATACGATTGAATATGGTGGGGTTGATCTAAGGCAAAGAGTTGTTGGCGCTAGACTTTTGTCAAACAAAATAGATCCTTATTATTTTAAATGGAATCTTGGTGATTCCGAATTATTTTTAGACCCACAAGACAATAAAGATTGGGCTGTTTCTCGGGTTACTGTAACACCTACTATACTGACTTTTCATGCAATAATTGCTAATTTCCCCTATCAAACCCAAAAAATAGTATGGTTTATTTTACAATGGATATTTTTGGGTAGTAGTTTAGCGATATTTGTAAAATGTGAGCCTTCAAAAATTAAAAGAAAATTGATTTTAATTATGGGATTACTGTTTTTTTCTGGTAGTTACTTCTGGCGCTATCATGTAGAACGGGGACAAATTTATGTTCTATATATATTTTTATTGGCACTTTCTTATTGGATAGCTAAACAATCGATTCACTATCGATTATTGAAAATAGATAATCTATTATCTGGTTTTATATTGGGAATTTCAGTTAGTTTTAGACCTCCTATTTTAGTAGCAACTATCCCCATGTTGCTTTACAAGAAATGGAAATTATTGCTTGGAACTGTAATAGGTATAATAGCTGGATTACTTTCATCATTTATACTCGCCGATTTTTCAATATGGAAAAGTTACTCATCTGCTATGAAAATACATGGATTAATTAAATTAGGGGTGATAAAAAGTCAACCAAGAACTGATGTTGTTTATCCAAAAGTTATTGAAGGAATGACAAACCTGCCTGATGCGATGAATGTACCAAAGTTGACTACATCACTGATGTATCTTTTTAATAGATTTTTCGACATTAAGCTCTATCCTAATATGTTGATTATATTACTAGCATTAGTATTTATTGTTTTATGTGCTTTTATTTTTAAATATCGAAAGTTCAATAGCTCGACAGATTTAGTATTTTTGTTGAGTTCATTTATGGTTTTAATTAGCGAATATTTTATTCCTGCCTATAGAAACTCTTACGCTGATGTGCAATGGATTATGCCCCTAGCTTTGATAATTATTTTATCTGAGGAGGAATTTATATTATCCAACAAAATAAATGTATTATTAGTCTTAAGTTTGCTTTTAATGAGTGGATTTAATTGGGTGTCTTGGGGTTTGTTTATTGGTTCGTTTTTGATAGTTATTTATGCAACTATGATGACAGTTTTTGTTGTTAAAAAAAGTACCCATAAAGCAAGTATTGAATCATGATCAAAGTACAATAAATTACAATTTAATACACAGTAAATAAATTAAATAGAGTTTATAAACATGACAAATAACTCAAAAAACACACTACTAAAAACCTGTCTATGGATATTCATTATCTCGGCTTCACTAATAGCCTATGGTTATAAATTTCCTTCATCTAATAATCTTATAGAAGTACCTCCGGTTCTATCTTTATTAAATCCAGATTTGTACCCAAAAGATTTTTATATTCAGGACACACTTCAGATAACACCACGATATTACTATCAATACTTAATGTATTTCACAGCAAAAGTCGGTCTAGGATTACGGCTAACCTACTTTTTATATTATCTTATATCTTTTTCTTCTTTCATATTGGGGTTATATGCTCTTGGAAAGCGGTTCGGTCATGCCAGGTTGCCAGCAACAGTATTAGCATTTTTGGGTCTAGTTGCTGTAGATGGAACTATAGGGTATGTCTCTCTATTTAGATCAGAACCTATCCCAGCAATCTTTGCCATGGGTTTTACAATATGGGGAATTTATTTTTGTTTTTCCAAACGGTGGATATTAGGTTATTTATTTTTCGGACTAGCCTGCATCATCCAGTTTATCGTAGGAATTCTTCCAGGATTATTGATGGCTCCGCTGCTTTTTATTGAGGCAAAGAGAACAAATAAACTGCCAAGTATAGTATTTCCTTTTCTAACTCTAGGTATTTTAGCATGTTTAGTTTATGTACCAATGGTAGTTAGCGGGAATACTGGTAGTGGAATAATTGACAATGCAGAATTTGTATACCTCTACGGACACATCCGTCAACCCCACCATATTATTCCTTCCACTTGGCCAACGCGACTCTGGAGAAATTTGGTCTTCTTTATGGCTGGAGGTTTATTATGTATTAAAAGTTCTGAATCTCTGGATTCAGAAGACAAAATTAACCTCGTTATCGTTATTTTTACCGCGTTTTTCAGCCTTTTACTGGGTTACCTTTTTGTAGAAATATATCCCTTGTCTTTATTCGCCAAGCTACAGCTAGCAAGAACGACTCCCTTCGCACAGCTTATGGTACTCATCGCTATCAGCGTGTTGGTCTATGAACATTATCGACAAGGCAACAGGGCGGTTAGCTTACTGTTACTTATAACTCCAATACTGCATAATGGTGCTATACTTCTATTTTGTGTAGCTGTCGGTTTAATCATCCTAAAAGCTAATAATTCTTTTCAATTAGTACAATCACGAACAGTTACTTGGATAACTATATTCGTCTTGCTACTTCTTTTTGCCTTCTATCCGCCTCCTTCTTCCCTAACAGAGGCATTAAATCGTTTATTCTGGAAATCCGCTCTTTTCTTTGTTCTTGCTTTCCCATTTATTTTGGAAGAGTTTTTGTTCACAACTCGTCGAATTAAGATAATTACTACCTATGCTCTAGCGTTCACCAGTTGCACATTCTTGGGTCTTGGTTTATTGGAAGTGCTGCCGGGTAATTTATCAAATGTCTTTCAAAAGAGAATTACTCTATATCAAGTTCCGGGAGATAGCTTGACCAAACTAGCTTTACGATTTCGTCAAGATAGTAGTCCAGATGCGCTTGTCTTAGCTCCTCCTTCCTTGACAAAGTTTAGGTTCTACTCTCAGAGATCCCTTGTTTTTACATTTAATAGCTCTCCTTACACAGACAGTGGACTCCAAGAATGGGCAAATCGGATAGAGACTGTTTTAGGCTCAACAAAACCTCCACTCTCCTGGCGTAATGTAGATTCACTGTTCCAAAAACGAAGTAGTTCCGAGTTAGTAAATATTGCTAGGAAGTTTGATGCCAATTACATTCTTACCCGCTCAGATTGGCATTCCAATATTCAAGGTGTGGTAGTAGATAGGGAATGGAAATGGGTTCTCTATAAAATTGATAACTAATAGATTCCCCACTAACCAGAAGTTCCTCCATCTAGGGGAACTTCCGACAAGCGAAGGATTTTCCTATTGTTGCGTTAAAGATTCGTTGGTGTTTCCGGAGCAATAACTTCAGTGTCACCTTTAATTCGA
>CAKZMA010001309.1 GCA_937127375.1 uncultured Coleofasciculus sp.
ACCCCCCCACGGCGATGATACAGAGGAGGGCAATTAGGGAAGGAATGAGAGATTGGCGTAGGGGTTGAGGAGATTGGGTCAGCATTTTTTGTCAATGTATTGATTATGGGTTAGGGCAGTTGAAACACAGCCACACCAATAAAACCAGCCTAATACATCGGTTAAGAAACCGGGTTTCTTGGGGTGATCTTACCCCTCCTTGACCCTTCCCTTGCCAAGGGGAGGGTCAAGGAGGGGGCGATCGCACAATTGAAGATTCAACCCAACTTGATAGTAAGATTGAAAAATGGCTTACCTGCTCTCTGCCCATGCCCAAATGGTTTAACACGGCAGGACCGTGCAAAGCGGACATTCACTACATGCTCCCTCCCTTAACTCGGCTACCCCAGCTAGAGCGACTGATTGAACAGCAGGGCTATTTTGTCATCCATGCGCCTCGGCAAACAGGCAAAACCACCGCCATGCTTGCCCTAGCCCAGCACCTTACTGCCATTGGGCAATACACCGCCGTGATGGTATCCGCAGAAGTGGGCGCCGCCTTTCCCCATGACCCCGGGGCGGCGGAAAAGGCGATGCTCGACGCTTGGAACGATGACGCCACCTTTTGGCTTCCCCCCGAACTCTATCCTCCAGAGTTTCCCGTCTCTGAGCCAGGGCGACAGATTGGGGCGGCGCTGAGTGCTTGGGCGCAACAGTCCTCGCGTCCATTGGTTGTGTTCATTGATGAAATTGATTCTCTGCAAGATGAAACCTTAATTTCTGTGTTACGCCAGCTCAGAAATGGTTATCCGAAGCGACCAAACGGATTTCCCCAGGCGCTGGCGCTGATTGGGGTGCGGGATGTACGAGATTATAAGCTGGCATCTGGAGGGAGTCGCCGTCTGAATACCTCGAGTCCGTTCAATATCAAGATTAAATCCCTAACTTTGAGAAACTTCACCTGTACCGAAGTCGCCCAATTGTACGAGCAGCATACTACTGAAACCGGGCAGGTGTTTGAGAGGGAGGCAGTAGAGCGAGCGTTTGGATTAACTCAGGGTCAACCCTGGTTGGTGAATGCCTTAGCCAAAGAAATTGTGGAAGAGTTGGTTACTGAACCGACTCAACTGATTACTGTAGATCATATTGAGACAGCCAAAGAAATTCTGATTCAACGCCAAGATACTCACCTGGATAGTTTAGCTAGTATTCTGCGAGAAGACCGAGTGCGGGCGGTGATTGAACCGATGTTGATTGGGCAAGAGTTAGCGGATATTCCTCAAGATGATTTGCAATTCCTGATTGATTTAGGCTTGTGTCGCATGAGTTCACAGGGCGGTTTAGCGATCGCGAATCCAATTTACCAAGAAGTGTTACCTCTGGTATTAAGCCAAACCCCGCAAGCCTCCTTACCCCAAATTTCCCCCAGTTGGTTAACGCCTGAGGGGAAACTTGATCAAGAGCAACTGCTGCAAGCCTTTCTCAGCTTTTGGCGACAGCATGGGGAACCCTTACTCAAAAGCGCCCCCTACCATGAGATTGCGCCTCATTTGGTCTTAATGGCATTTTTGCATCGGGTGGTGAATGGAGGCGGTACTCTAGAGCGAGAATATGCTATTGGCTCGGATCGGATGGACTTATGTCTGCGCTATGGGGATGTCACACTGGCGATGGAGTTGAAAGTATGGCGCCAGGGACGCCCTGACCCGATACAAGCTGGACTCGATCAGTTGGATCGGTATCTGGCGGGGTTAGGGCTGGAGACAGGTTGGCTGGTGATTTTTGACCAGCGCCAGGGACTTCCACCGATTGCTGAACGCACCACCACAGAGTCGGCAAAGACACCCTGCGATCGCCCAGTTGTTGTGATTCGAGGTTGAGGATTATGCGGTTTCCAACTTAAAGATTTAGGATACGATAATTCCACCACGCCCAATACAATTAACAGGAATAGGAATAAGAGATCGCGCCAAGGGAGCGATCGCATGATTGAATTGACCAGAAGGGAACAGGCGATCCTGGTAGGGGCGAGATGTACCTCATCAATGAATAATTACAATCCATTCAAATTGTAAGCTTTTGGATTCTTTCTGTTCACTGATTCGGTGGATGCAGTCCGGCTAAGATAAGTAGGCGTCGAAGATTTACGACTCCCGGACGGTTGAGCGATTTCCTGGCTCAGTGCTGTGGGGATTCGTTCATAGTCAGACGGCATGGGAAGGTTGGGATGTCAACTGAATTTGTTGGTTTAAGCGGATTAGGTCAATATTCCTAATCTGCGCGAGTTGGATCAGGGCTTCTAATCGTTTTACTCGCTTCTCCTCTAACAAATCTTCGTAACAAATTAGTTCCTGATATTCCGCTTCGCTCAGTTCACCCCATTCACAGCGATCGCGTAATGTGTTTAGATGGACTTGTTCCTCTTCACAGATATGGCTCTCTATCACCTCAAGCAATTGGGCTTCTTGGGGACTCACTGTTGTCGGCTGAGGCGGCTGCGCTAAAAATTCCAATAGCTGCACAACTGCTATCAATTTGTCCTGAGGTAGCTGTCCAATCAGCGCGTTCGCGAAGCGTCTCGAAGAGAATCGCTTTTTGGTGAATATCAGTAGCCGGAGCCATTGTCCATCCCTAAGTTATGGTTAATTCATAGTTTAGCAAATCTTAGAAAGACAACTGCGGATTTGACTGGGGGTGACGGCATTGCGAAAGGGTTCAAATACGGATCTTACCGGAGTTGGAGAAAAGAAAGCGATCGCACAATTCAATTGACCGGAAGGGAATCGGCGAGATTGGTTCAATGCTTGTGTTATTGTTGTCATTATATTATTAGGAGGCGCGGCTTTTCTCCCCGCATAAGCAATATAGAGGAGGTATCCAGCCGCGAAAAATAGATGAAGACAGCAAAATTATTAATTAATGATGATGATCAGGCGATTATATTACCCCAAGAGTTCCATTTTCAGGACAACGAAGTTTATATTAAAAAAATTGGCAATGTTTTAATTTTGATTCCTAAAGCTAATCCTTGGTAAAATTTAAGAGAAAGCTTAAACCTTTTTTCGGATGACTTTATGGAGAATCGGGAACAGCCTAACCTGGAAATTAGAGAACTATGGCAATAAGATTTTTGCTGGATACCAATATTTGCATCTACATTATCAGACAAAAACCTGCCAACGTCCTCGAAAAGTTTCAAAGCCTCAGTCCATCTGATATCGGCGTATCATCTATTACAGTGGCTGAACTGGAGTATGGAGCTTACAAAAGTCAGCGCCAAGAGCAAAACAGGGCGGCGTTAAGTCAGTTTCTAATGATGCTGGAAATTTTACCTTTTGATGCTAAAGCAACACAGACTTATGGTAAAATGCGAGCCGAATTAGAAAAAATGGGTATTGTAATTGGTGCAATGGATTTACTTATTACCTCCCAAGCACTTGATCGTGGCATCACTTTAGTTACCAATAACGTGAGAGAATTTTCCCGCATTCCTGGCTTGACTTGGGAAAACTGGGTAGTATGACTGGCGGATCAGCTTGGCGCGATCGCATGATGGAATTGACCCTAACCGAACAGGCGATCGCACAATTGAATTGACCAGAAGGGAACAGGCGATCGCACCATGGAATTGACCCGACGAGAACAGGCGATCGCACCATCTTTTAAGTTATTCCTGTTGTTTAGCCAGAACTATCGGTAAGTACCTGCTTTTCGGAAGGGTGCTTGTTGTGATGTTGCTCGATAGGTGGACATAAGTAGTCAAAGGAATTATCAGTGTGTTCTAAATAGCTGCGTTTCATCTCCATTTGTATATAGTTGGAGATGTAGAGGGGACGTTCGGCAAGGTTGGAGTTAAAATACTGCCGATAAGCTTGAGTCCCCAATAGCATGGAACGGACAACGGAGGTATCAAGAAAATGTTGAGGACTATCTTTAGCTTGCATAGTGTTTAGTCCTCATCGCTACCTAGCTCAATACTAGAGTTAAATTTTACGCAAAAGGGCAGGGTGTCGAAGCCCAAATCTTCCAGTTTTAAAATGGCTTGTTCGACATCTTCATTACTCAATGGGGAATCAACTAAAGTGGTGAGCAGATCGCGAACCCCTTGATACTGATTAGCCTGATAGTCAATCCAGCGATTCTCAAAGGCGATCGCGTCGTAAAAAGCCATCAGGATTTCGGTTAATGGTTCAAAGGGAAACTGATCACGAATAGTCCTCAAGGTTCGCAACAGACTATCTGCGTAGACAGCCGCTATAGGTGTACCACAGTAAGGTTGGATTTTTTGCAAGTCGAGTTGGATAGAGAAAGCATGTTGTTTGGGAGAAAGAAGCTGTACGTCTGGCATGGTTATTTGTGTAAATGATTATTAAGTTATACCGTTTCTCAAGAATCAGACCGATCACCGCCAGTATAACGAAGTTTATATTAAACAAATTAGCAATGTACTGGGAGGGAACAAGATTGGCGCTTGCTGGAAATAAGGGAGCGATCGCACGATTCAATTGACTGGAACCGAACAGGCGATCCTGGTAGGGGCGACCCGCCTGTATTAATTAACAACTCCAATCCATTTAATTTAATTGGGTCGCCCAAAACTTAATCAACAATACCAATACCTTGACGCGACCTCTCCCTAGCCTTCCCCTCGAAGGGGAGGGAACAAGAAAGATTGGCGCAGGCTTGGAATCAGGCTGCGATCGCACCATTGAATTGACCCGAAGGGAACAGGCGATCGCACGATTCAATTGACCGGAAGAGAACAGGCGATCTTGGTAGGGACGACCCTCCTGCATCAATGAATAACTCTAATCCATCCAATTTGATCGGGTCGCCCAATACTAAATCAACAATACCAATACCTTGACGCGACCCCTCCCTAGCCTTCCCCTCGAAGGGGAGGGAACAAGAAAGATTGGCGCAGGCTTGGAATCAGGCTGCGATCGCTCCTATTCAATTGACCCGAATAGAACAGGCGATCGCACTGTTTGTCGTCCGGGGGTAGGGGCGCACGGATGGTGCGCCCGATAAAATTGGCGGGAATAGGTACAAGGGAGCGATCGCACGGTTCGTCGTTGGCGACAATTTAAGGACTGGCTATAGGGAATCGAGCGAGGAGTTGCTCACGGGATACCTGAGATAATTGCAAGAGGTATTGGCTTAACTGTTGGGGGGGTAATGCTAATAAAGAAGTGATCCGTGCGGTGAGTTGCTCATCCAATTCTCCAAATCGAATTTTCAGCAAATTTTCGACAATGAAATGCTGTGCTTGTTGAATGGCTGATTCACTGTTTTCCAGTTGAGATAGTTGCAAGAGAAATGGGGTTAATTGCTGAGGGGGTAATGCCGATAAGGGAGTGATTAAAGCCGTCACGGTGGGGGTCAATTGTCCCAGACGAGTCTGGAGGAGGTTTTCGATAATCAGTCGTTGTCCTTGTTGTATGCCTTGTTGCAATCCTTGTTCCATGCCTCGTTGCAGCGCGGCATCCAGTTGTTGCCGATATAGGGGTGCTAACGCCATAATTAACTCCCTCTCCTCTGTGTCTAATTTTTGGTCTTGGTTAGCTTGTAAGTTGGCTTGCAAGTTATACAATAACTCGCTTCGTAGACTGCCGCCGTTGGCTGTCTTCAGGTAATGCGGTGATCTCCTCGATGGCTTGTTGTTGGACTGTGCCTTTTCCGAGAAGTCTCAACCAGAGGGTTTCTGGGGTACGAGGGAGTTGGTGGATGACGACGATGGCTGTTCGGAACGCCTCGTGGAGAAAATAGAGTCCATTGAACCAGTTTTGTTCGTCACCAAAGGCGCCAAAGCTACCCTTGTAAGGGGGTTGAGGCGGTGGGGGTAAGTATCCATAGTTGGGGGAGTTCACTGTCGTTGATGGAGGTGTTTTCCCGTCTGGCGCGTCGCTCTAATTCTGAATGTAGGTCAAATAGTTTAGACAGACAACTGCGGATTTGACTGGGGGTAACGGCGTTGCGAAAGGGTTCAAATACGGCGGAGGTTGTGGCGAAGCGTCCTAAAAGTCCCAGAGAGAGGAGGTAGTCATTGGGGGTAGAAGTGGGGGTGAAGTAAATGTCAACCTGTCGTACTTCCCCAGCAATGTCGCGACTTGTTTCAACGGTTCCTATGGGAGATAAGAGTTGGTCGAGGTATTCCTTAGCAAACTGGTCGTGAGGGAATCGAGTCATTGGGGAATGGGGATAGTCTACGAATGTAGCTGTCTATCTTACCGGAGTTGGAGAAATTTCGCGATCGCACTAAGAGAGTGTGATTAAACCCATCGCATTGTAGGGGCTATTGACCTGCGCCCTGTAAAGTTGACGGAAATGGTAAACAGGAGCGATCGCACAATTGAATTGACCGCAAGGAAATCGGCGAGATCGGTTCAATGCTTGTGTTATTGTTGTAATTATTAGGAGGCGCGGCTTTCTTCTCCCCATAAGAAACATAGAGGAGGTATCCAGCCGCGAAACATAGATGAAGACAGCCAAATTATTAATTAATGATGATAATCAGACGGTTATCTTACCCAAAGAGTTTCAATTCCAGGATGACGAAGTTTATATTAAAAAAATTGGTAATGTACTGATTTTGATTCCTAAAGCTAATCCTTGGCAAACGTTAAGAGAAAGCTTGAACCTATTTTCGGATGACTTTATGAAGAACCGGGAACAGCCTAGCCTGGAAATGAGAGAAACATGGCAATAAGATTTTTGTTGGATACTAATATTTGCATCTACATTATCAGAGAAAAACCCGCCAAGGTACTCGAAAAGTTTCAAAGCCTCAGTCCATCTGATGCAAGCACTTGATCGTGGCATCAATTTAGTTACCAATAACGTGAGATAATTTTCCCGCATTCCCGGCTTGACTTGGGAAAACTGGGTAGTATGACTGGCTGATCAGCTTGGCGCGATCGCACGATGGAATTGACCTAACCGAACAGGCGATCGCATGATGGAATTGACCGGAACCGAACAGGCGATCGCACAATTCAATTGACTAGAACCGAACAGGCGATCTTGGTAGGGGCGACCCGCCTGCATCAATGAACAACCCCAATCCATTTAATTGGATCGGGTCGCCCAATACTAAATCAACAATAGCAATACCTTGACGCGACCCCTCCCTAACCGGACCCTCGAAGGGGAGGGAACAAGATTGGCGCTGGCTGATAAGCTTGGCGCGATCGCATGATTCAATTGACCGGAACCGAACAGGCGATCCTTGTCGGGGCGACCCATCTGCATCAATGAATAACTCCAATCCCTTCTATTGGATCGGGTCGCCCAATACTAAATCAACAAAGCAATACCTTGATTTAACCCCTCCCTAACCCTCCCCTTGCTAAGGGGAGGGAACAACAACGGCTAAATTGACCGGAATGGAACCTGCGATCGCACCATGGAATTGACTGGAAGGGAAAAGGCGATCGCATGATGGAATTGACCGGAAGGAAACAGGCGATCGCACGGTTCGGTTCGTCATTGATGCCGATTTAAGGACTGGCTATAGGAAATCGAGCGAGGAGTTGCTCACGGGATACCTGAGATAATTGCAAGAGGTATTGGCTTAACTGTTGGGGGGGTAATGCTAATAAAGAAGGGACCCGTGCGGTGAGTTGCTCATCCAATTCTCCCAATCGAATTTTCAGCAAATTTTCGACAATGAAATGCTGTGCTTGTTGAATGCCTGATTCACTGTTTTCAAGTTGAGATAATTGCAGGAGAAATGGAGTTAATTGCTGAGGGGGTAATGCTGATAAGGGAGTAATTAAAGCCGCGAGGGTGGGAGTTATAGCAGTACGCTCTCGCGTAGTTACAGTACAAATGTTCTAAAGCACTCCTGATAAAGCCTCCATTTCTAATGTGTAAATACACCAGCGCGTAGCGCTATAACTGTCCCAGACGAGTCTGGAGGAGGTTTTCGATAGTCAGCCGTTGTCCTTGC
>CAKZMA010001310.1 GCA_937127375.1 uncultured Coleofasciculus sp.
AAGCCGGGGGTTCGGTAACGGTATCCAGGCAAGAAATGCCCAACTACCTGAGAGCAATTCGCTAAAGCCACGCCCTTTTGCCTCCCCCAACCCAGGATTATCCCAACCATCAGATACCCGTTCTGTTGAAGAAAAAATGGAAGGGGCAAACCAGTTTGGTTACAATGCGTTAGAGGTACCGGTTCATGCGCCACAAACGCCACCGCTACCAGTTCAGACAAAGGAAAAGGGATTGGGAAGTTGGCATCAACCATCAATTCAGAGAGTTGCTCCGCTAAGGAATCGGTTGAATTTGTGGCCCAAGGAGCAATTGCCTCAACAAGAGACTCAAGAGCAGAATCAAGGTTCTTTGGAGTTGGCTCCCGGGGTGCAGCCGAGTGAGGAAGGAGTTAGGCGAAAGTCGAATAAGCTTCAGTTCAAGCTAGAACAATCGCCTGCCTCGGATCTGCCAGCTCGCGATCGCCTACAACTTCAACAAGAACCTACATCTAAAGCGAATAAAGAGCAAGATAAGATTCAACAAGAAGATCAGCAAACAGATTCTATTCAGAACCCTAGAGGAGATAGTACCGATCATAGTCATGAATCTTCACAATCCATAAAAGAAGCACCAGCCGTCGATAACCCAACCTCTTCAGAGGCGTCTGGAAATATGCCAAGCAGCGATGTGGGAACCAACGAAGTTATCTCTGAAAATCAACAACAGAATTCTCAGAGTACAGAAGCAGGCGCTCAAGAAAATGCAGTCAGCAGTACCCCAGATGCTAATGGAGCTGGGACTGACGGTGGATCTGATCAGGTTAACTCGTCAGCAATAGTCGCTACAGCTCAAGGAAATGGAGGTATCACCACAGCTAAGAGTGGCGGGGCTGTGATCACAGACTCAACAAATGCGTCCCAAGTCAGCACGGCATCTGAGGTAAAGTCTGAGTTTACCACTGATACTAATGATACTAGCCCCGAATATGCTGCCCTGATTCAGGAACTTGCTGCTCAGCATGCACTTATGCTGACGAATGCTGAACAGCAGAAGGCTCAAATTACCAATGCTGCTGAACAACAGAAGCAAACTATTCAGCAGAAGGTTGAAACTCAGACGGTGAGGATTGAGGGGACTTACGATCAGGTCATTGCCCGTATCCAAGGTACGGCTGAAGCCCAGCGCCAATCAATTTATGGCGGACTAGAGGTTGAACGTGCTAGAGTCAATGCCTCCGCTGAAGCAGAGCTTGCTCAACTAGAAACGGCAGTTGCAGCCAAAAAGAAAGCTGTTGTGGAAAAGGGCAACGAAAAAGCAGGTAAAGCTCGTGAGATGGGTAATAAAGAAGCCCAACGTGCCCAGCAGGGAAGCACTGAGCGAGGTCGGCGTGCTGAAGAAATTGGTAGCCAGAAAACTGCTCAGTATAGAAATGGTGAAAATGGTGCAGAAATTGCTAGTAATATTCACAGCGAAGTTCCTAAACTAGTCCAAAAGTTCTTCCAGATTGGTAATGATGTTGCTAGTGGTGTCCGTGAAAAAGCTGGGGAGGTCGCTGGGAATTTTCGTGAGGAAGCAAGGGAGATTGCTGGAGAATTCAATAAGTCGCAGGGTGATGCTCGCCAGCAAATCTTAGAGAACCGTAATAAAACGCTGGAAACATTGCAAAATATGGCGGACGATGCTGCAACCCAGCTCAGTAACCAAACAAATGATCTGGTTCAAAAACTTAGCACTGATAAGGCAAGTAAGGCAGCACAGATTCGTGAACTTGCTCCAGGGTTAAGTGCCTCATTAGACGAAAATGTAAGGGATGCACTCACCAAAATTGATACGCAGACTGCTAGCACATCTCAGGAATTGAACAGCTTTGCCGAGCAGGTAAAAGAGGGGGGTTGGTATCCACCGTTTGTGCAGAATGCAAAGGTTGAAGTTTTGGCATCAATTGCTTCCCAGCAAAGTGAGCAACAACAATTTGTTGCACAAGTGGTAGGTAGTTTTGGACAGGCAGCATCAACTGCACAAACAGAGGTGACTGGGCAAGCGCAAACAATCATCAGTGCAGTGGAACAGGTCGGTCATGACTTCCAGACCAACGCCAGCAAAATTGCCGATGATACCAAAGGCAAGATGCAAGAAGCCTCTGGTAAGGGCGAGGAAAGCATGAAATTAGTTACCCAGGAGGTAGAGAAAAAGCTACAGGAAGCAGTTGATAAGAGTGATAGTGAATGGGAAAAGCAGCTTAGTGAAAAGGCTACTGAAATTGCTGGGGAAGTAGACAAAGCACTGGCGAAAGAAGATGGCGCTTTAAATGACTTCTCGGCGGAAATTGATGCTCGTGCCGCCCGTGCCGCTGATCCAGGTATCCTAGAGGCAATTTGGGATTTTGTCGCTGGTGTCTTTGAAGGCATCGTTATTGGTGCTTGGGAGACGCTTAAAGCGATATGGGAAGCGATTAAAGAACCTCTGTTTTGGATCGTTGTCGCTGTTGTCGCTGTTGTGCTGGTAATTGCAGTAATTGTACTGGTTATCAAGGGAGCGGCGGTGCTAGCGGCAATTGGTGCGGTACTGGCGTTTGCTGGAAAAGTGCTGCTGGTAATTGGTGTAATTGCTGGCGTGATTGCTGCTGGTTACTACATCTACTTGATGATTACTCAGCCTGACCTCAGCCCCCGTGAACGTGGTCGGTTGATGGGTAAAGCAATTTTTGAAGTCATCATGGCGTTTGCTGGTACAGGTATTCTCAAGCGACTGGGTGTATTTGCACAATTGGGTCGCCTGCGTCAGTTAGTTGCTCGTGTGGGTGGTGTTGCTAAAGCCCTACGCCTGATTAATAAAGTACCTGATCTGGAGAAGTTGTTCCTATTGCTTGATAAAGTCGGCGATGCCGATAAGTTAATTCAGTTACTAGACAAGGTTGGTGATGCCGATAAGCTAATTCAGTTGCTAGATAAAGTTACAGATCTTGAAATGCTGGGCAAGTTATTGGATAAAGCTGGTAATGCCCAAAAATTGCTAGATTTGCTCAATGAGCTTGATAATCCCATACAATTGCTACAGCTTCTTAAAAAAGTAAAAGATCCTGATGCACTCATTGAACTGCTACGCTGGAGTAAAGATCCACTAAAGTTACGTCAACTGTTGAGTCAGGTAGATGATGTTTCTCAACTTTTGAGGTTGAAGCAGTCTGTTAGCAACGTCGATGATTTAGTAAGGTTACTCAATAAGGCAGGATACGGTAATACATCACCAGGTTTGCGTATTGAACGTGCAATCAAAAACTACTTGGGCTCTGGTCAACATAGCATCACTGAAATTCAAAAAGCAATTGCCAAGCAACAGAAAATTGATAGTAAAATACTTCATGCTGAACAGCCTAATCCCCATCCCCCCGGAACAGCACCTGCCGGCAATCAGCGCAGAATAATCGGTGGACACTCTCCCGATATCCTAACCCATCCCAACTTCAGAATAATATCGCAGACGACAAACTCAGATGGCACAATTACGGCTAAGTTTGAGAAGTTGTTGCATTCTGGACCTCCACCAGTTTGGTCGAAACCAAAAACATCAACTCTAGCACCACCAGGATGGACACAAGATGATATATTACGTGCTGGCGATGCCATAGCAAAAGAACCCATTCATTTAGGTCCCCGGACAAGTGATGGTGCAACATTACACGTTGGTGATGTTAATGGCGTTAAATGGGTTGTAATTAAAGATAATACAGGGAAAGTAACTAGCTCGTATCCATCTGGTGGTTCTGTACCAACTAGCTTTTAAGATATTCACATTTAAAACAGCAATGTCTGAACTCCTAACAGAACTGGATAACTATCTCAAACTTGACCATCATCCTGATACTTGGTCTGATTTTTCATTCGAGCGAGCAGTTCAACTATTAGACTCACTTGATAATCAGGATTGGAAAATGATCGAGCAAATCTGGTATGAGCGATCTCGCGATTGGCAAGGGCGGTTAGCCGATGCACTTTTCTCATGTAGCAATATCTGTGCTATTACGCTCCTTGAGGATATGTTGCAATCTGATGATCTTGAGGTTTTAGAGCAAGTTCTTGAGTCTTTAGAAGGACGAGACGATGTTTATCAACCTAGTGAATCAGTGAAGCCACGTTTGCAAGAGATTAAGCGCTTATTCAATGATGATTATCACACAGATTTAATTGAAACAATTTTAAGCCGTAAACAATCTTCATAGAGCAATTGCTAATGCCCCTTTCAGCGACAAGACGCTTCGATAAATCATGTTGCATAAATCCTTGCAGTATAGATAATTTTTTCAAAATTTTTTACATTTACGAACCCTTAAAATGCTATATTTACTATTATGCTGACCAAGCAATTTGCTTTAATAAACAACCTCAGTATTTGTTATCAATCAAGCATTGTTCTACCTATTGATGCTGTAAATTTAGTATTGCTAAAACATGGTAAAAATATAGTTGATTGTCGTCTTGTATTTAAAATTGACACCAACGTTTACCAACGTGTTACTAGCCAAAAACTATTCAATTTCACTCCTGACGTTTGGAGATGTAACTCTCATAATCATAAACATTTTGAGGACAGTTCCCCCATCGAAATTGAGGTTGCCCTAAAGCCGGATCTACTTCCTCACCTTCTGAAACACGCCACTACTGCTCAGGAAGCAGCTGATTATCTTTTAAATCTCAGCCAGCAACAATCCGAAAGCAAGTTAACCAATCAAGAAATAAACCCTCTGCTGAAAACTGAAAGCTGGCTATGCCTCTCGGTTAAACAGCATCAAGAATCAGGTGAGGTGGGATTTAGCACATTTTGGAATTATATTAATCCCTCAACGGTAAATCAACCTGATATCACAAGTGATACAATCATAGAGAAGCTGATCAATTTTTCAAAAAAATGGACAGATACCAACCTTTTAGAAAACAGTCAAAATACTTCTGAACACTTATCGACAGATTTTAATAGAATTTTAGAGAGCTTGGTAGGAGTATTGGATGAAAACCTAACCCAGCTTGAAAGCAAAGAAAATACAGAACATCCAATAGCTAATTTTGCTGAAGCCGCCCAAAACGTTACGCCTCAACTATTCCAAGAAATTGCAGGTAAATTTGAAAAATTAATAGACAGTGGTTTAGCCGATCTAGAAAACAAAAGTGAAACAAACAATTCCGTATTCACCACGGTTACTAACTTCTTTGATAAAGAAGATTGGTCTTTTGCCCCAATCCCAAAACAGACAGCCATACCCAGCATTGATGTGGAAGGAGATAGTATCACTTTCCCCCTAATCAAACAACTGGTTTGCACTAATGTCCTGACAATGGATCAGTATTTACCGGGGATTATCGCCGTAGTTGAGAATGATATGTCACCAGTGGATGCAATTATTCATGTTGAAAGCTAATGCTCTACTGGACATAATCTTACAAGTTTTCCCACGCTAAAACAATTAAAGCATTAAGAATCGCCGCCGCAACCGGGGAACCTCCTTTGCG
>CAKZMA010001311.1 GCA_937127375.1 uncultured Coleofasciculus sp.
GGTTTCCCACTCGCTGGGAAAACAAGTTGAATGGAAACTAGTCAGCATAACTACTGTCGTACTCGGTCGTGAATGTTTCCCACTCGCTGGGAAAACAAGTTGAATGGAAACTTTTGTATTCGATAAAAACAGGTCGAGATTTTGGTCGTTTCCCACTCGCTGGGAAAACAAGTTGAATGGAAACTATTCGATATTGCTGAAATTGCGGCTATTGCTAGCGGTTTCCCACTCGCTGGGAAAACAAGTTGAATGGAAACATATTAGCGGGGAACTGAACAAGGCGGCGACTAAAGTTTCCCACTCGCTGGGAAAACAAGTTAAATAGCAACCATTCCCCTCTTACTCACTAAGAGGGGATTCAATTCATCAAAACCTTAAGGGCACAGCAATACCGTACCCCTACCTATCCACAAAAAACCGCTATTCATCCCCCTTCATCCAACCCCCCTCAAACCCTCTCCCCAACCGGGATTCACTCCCAACCCAAAAACTCCCATTAATCCCGTTAAATTCCTAGCCTCACATCCCCAACAATTGCTAGAGTACAGTCTAGACACCCAAACCCAAAGGAAATCCGCCGTGTCTGACTACACCGCTGCTAGTTTTGCCCCCGTACAAGGCTTTATCGAAAAATCCCGCAAATTGCGAGACTTGTATGGCTCATCGCTAATCTTATCCTTTTTAAGTTCTAAACTGGTGCAAAAGGCAGAATCTTTAGGACTCCCGGTTATCTCCCCCGGATTACCCGATGTCGCCAAAGGAATGCCGAATCGGATTCTGGTACAAGGGAAATTTGACCGCAATTTAGTTAAAACGACTCTATTAACTGAATGGCAAAGGATACTCACCATTTGCCGAGAGTGGATTGAAGCTAACCTAGGTATCCCCACAAATCAGTATTGTTGGTCACAAACTGAAGCCGATAAAAAACATCAGAAAGGAGAATGGGAACGCTGGGGAAGTTATACCTGGGAAATCTTTTGGGGTTATGGTGACTCCGTACAAGCCGCCATGGATGACTTGGAAAGGCGCAAACTTAAGCGGGATTGGATTGCGATTAACTGGATGGGGGAAAGTTCTAGTTTAACCGGAACTGATGCGATCGCGTGGCATCAATTGGGTAAGTTTAACCCTAATCCGGGGCGTTCTCTCAGCCCAGGGGAACTAGAGGAGATGGAACTGTTTTATCGGCGCTTGTCTTGGCTACTGGATAATCCGGATTATCGGGTGGGACAAAAGAGTCTGTCTCTGCAAGAGTTGAGAGAAAAGCAAGCCAATCCGGATCAAATTGGTCGCTATATTGCCCCGAATGAACGGTTAAGTATTCCAGAATTAGTCAAGCGTTTAGTCACCTACGATAAACTCGCCGATAAAATTGGACTGGATAAACTCAAAGCCAAACCCGATGACCCCGAATTTAAGGATATTATTCGCGAACCCGGATATTGGACGGGTTGGTTTATGGGGGATGGTGACAAGGTGGGCGATAAGTTAAAACGTCTGGCAAGTCGCCCTGATGAACCCCGTACAGACGGGACTGTGGAAGATCTCCCGCCTACAGCAACGAATCTCAAAAAATTTACCCAGTTAATCCGAGAATGGGGACAAGACTTTCAGGAAAACTCTGACTTATTTACCCAGGGAAAAGGACGAGTGATTTATGCCGGAGGTGATGACTTTCTCGGTGTTTTATATAGCCCAGAATCTGACCCTCCCACGCCACCGGACAAGGTTAAACCGATTGAAGCCTTGCAATGGTTATTAACCTTAGAACAGCATTGGCAAGAGCAACAACAAAAGATTAAACACCAGTTAAATCTAGAGTTTACCTATAGTGTGGGCTTCGTTTGGGCAGGACATCAAGTTCCCCAACGAGACATTTTACAACATTGTCGAGAAGCCGAACAACGGGCAAAAAATCAAGGACGCGATCGCCTGACAATTCGGGTGGTTTTTAATAGCGGTCAATCTGTCCAATGGACTTGTCCCTGGGTCTATTTACACGTCCTCACCAACTATCGCGATCGCGATAGCAAATCCTGGGGAGAGGAACCGAATTGGAATCATATTTATAGCGATTGGGCGCAGTTAAAAGCCCGTCATGGGATTCGCTTAAAGGAAATGGAGGGAATGCCGATTCGGAAAGATGTCGCTTTGGCGATTTTTGACCTGTATTTTAATCAGGCGGGAGAAAGGTTTAGTCAGGAGAATAAATGGAGTGATATTGCTGGCGATAACACCAATATCGTGATTGTAAATTGGATTAACGACTTGATTCAAGTAGGGTGGCAATTATGTCGAACAACGGCTTCAAATACTTAATCGCCGTCAAGCCATTAGGCTTCATGTATGGCAGTGCTGGTGCCTTTTTATCCCCAGAAAACCTGGTCGGGCGATCGGGAACAAAATTTCCCCCGGATGCGGCGACAATGGCGGGATTATTTTTTCATGCTAATCAGGAACATCAGTTTTCCAATCATAAAGAGTTAAGCCATAATTTGGTTGTCGCGGGGGCGTTTTGGGCAAAACGGGATAAACCAAAACGCTTTTATGTGCCGATTCCTTGGCATAAAGTGATTGCGGAAAAAGAGGAGGATGAATGGTATTTTGTCAAGAAAAAAGTCCGATCAGTAGCAGCCAGTGACAGCGATGAAACCAACTGGATTCTGGGTCAGTATCGATGGCATCGGGATAACAAAGACCTCAATCCCGATTATACCTGGCAATCGATTAATAGCTGGACTTTACCCACCGCCGAACTGAGAAAAGGTAAAGAGGTTGAGACAGCCCCCTGGGAGTTTATCCCGTTTTTACATCCGCAACTGAAACAGCAGGAACGTCACGTCGTTAACCAAGATGGACTCTTCTTAGAAAATGCCGTACAACTGAATCAAGACTATTGCTTAGTCTACCTAGCCAACTATGAACTCCCTAGCGGCTGGTATCGGTTTGGCGGGGAAGGACATTTAGTCGATATTCAGACACATCCTCTCTTAGAAACCCACCCCATTAATAAACTCTTGCGTCAAAAGATTCACCATGCTTTTGCCCTAATTACCCCCGGCGTTTGGGGGTCAAATAAACTCTCCTATCGCTATCCTCACCATCCCAGCTTTCCCCATCAGGGACTAAAAATGCTCACCGATAGACCGATTCCTTACCGTTATCGTATCGGTGAATCTAGACCGGAAGACGCCGATAAACAGGACTATGATCCCAGGAAAACGGGACGCTTAAGTCGGGGACGCTACGCCGTTCCCCCTGGAAGCGTTTACGTGTTCAAACATCCCTTAAATCTGACCTGGTGGGATTTTCCCGATGCATGGTTTCCCCAAGAAGGATTTCCCCTCAAGCATTTAGGATGTGGCTTATGTTTACCCATTGATATCAAAGGATTACCCCCATGTACCACAAAGGCTACGGCATAATTAAAACCCTCGCCCCCCTTTATGTCGGCGCAACCGCTGGCGAAGAAACGGGGAATTTGAATCTAATTTTTCGGGATAAAATTACCCAAACGGGAATCATTCCTGGAAGTTCGATTCGGGGACGATTTCGGGCAGATATGCGACTCAAACGTCAAGAGTGGTTAGAGTCAAACCTCAAGGCGACGAAGGTGGAGATTCCCGATGCAGAGGTGTCAGAGATTGAAGTCGAAAGTAAGGGTATCACCCAAACCATTCCGCGATTAGTCTGGTTAGAACAACAGGCGCAAAGAAACAACCTGACGGTTCCGAAGGCGATTAATGATAATTACTGGTATGGGCAAACCGTACAGGGAGGAGACGATAATAGTACGACTGAAGCCTTAGTTAAATTTGAATACGCCTCCCTCCTCTGGTTACCTGTATTTTGTCCCGGTCAACCTGTGGTTTGGGTAACTTGTCCCTGGTTACTCAGACGATATCAAGACATCGCCAATATTGACGCCGATGTTCCCGAACCCTACATCGCTGGAAAAGGGTTAGAAGGGAGACAAATAGCAGGGCGCGGTAAAGTTCTCTTCTTTAATTTAGGCTTCGTTGAAGTAGAAGAGGACGAGGACGAGGATTTATCACCTTGGATTCCACCGGGAAGCCAGTTAGAACAAAACAAATTAGTTGTTCTCAGCGATAACGATATCGCCATGGTGCATGATATGGCATTATATCGTCAAAGTCGGGTCAAACTCTTAGACGAGATGAAGAAAGTCGAGAATTTTTTCAATGTAGAAGCCTTACCCGAAGCCAGCGTCCTAGTCTTTCCCATCGCCCAGAAGAGAACCGGGTGGAAACCCTTTCAGGAGAAACCCTCATTAGAATTATATTTTGGCGGATTAGAATCAATTGGATTTGGTCGCTGTCGCGTATTCATTCAATATCAAACCCCCCGTAGGGGCGACCCGCTGCACTAATGAATAACACTATCCATTCAATGAACTCGGGTCGCCCTTTACCCAACCCTGAACAATCAACAATCAACAATGTAGGAATCAACCATGGCTTGGCAATCTTACGAACTCGATCACATCGCCCAAAAATTAGTCCTAGACGCCCGCAGACGCGACGACAAATCCCTTAATCAATCCCATAAAATGCGGTTAGCGGTAGCCTATGGATTAGAACGATTTTGGGGGGAACATTTACGACTGCAAGGGAAAGAAGACAGCAAATCCCACTATTGGAAAGACACCTGGGATGCATTACACAACCTGATGGAAAAAGCCGGAGTAATCATTCCCAATGACCCGGTAAATCCTAACCAAGTAGATGAAATTGAAGCCATGTCTGAGAAATTATGGCAACTCTCTATAGAGGATCAACGAGTCGCGATCGCGGTTTTAACTCAACTCTGTGATTGTATTGTTTGGTGGACACAACGATACAAAGTTGGCAAGT
>CAKZMA010001312.1 GCA_937127375.1 uncultured Coleofasciculus sp.
ACCATATCGCCGTTAAACGTCAGTCCTAATAACATCGGTTCCTGGGGTTGAATAAACTTGCCCGTGAGGACACACCGCTCTTCTTGCTGGGCGGTGGCCCGAATACTAGCTCTGATATCGTAGACGGAAAAGTTGGGTCGATAATCCCCCGACTTATGCTGGACATAGTTCCAGAGGATATCTCGAATCAGGGCTTGATAGCCTTGGTTGCCTGAGAGATCTTTGAGCTTCTCCTTTAACTCTCTCTCCAAGCGGATGCTAGTCACTTCCATGTCAGTGGTTGAAGTCTTAGGCGCAGTACGTATCATGTTTTTTTCCTCAACTATGTGGACAGGTTCGTAATACAAGTGTAGTATTTAAAAAGCAGTATTGAAAAAAATTACCTCCTGTGAGCCTTCATTTATCCTTCTCCACCCCTTGCTCTGATACCAGTCGCCTCGGCGATTGGCGCTCAGCGGGTTTGTCGGTGGAGTTTTTTATTGGGGATGGATATCGCTGGATAGAACAGGGTACAGCCCAAATCGGAACCCTCTATAATTCTGACGCCGAGCATTTAACAACCATAAATCCAAAACCGGATTACAACAGCGGGAGGTACAGGCGCATCCAAGCCGTACCGATATAGGACAAGAAAACCATACCGTTTTTCCAATCCCCCGCTCTGACTCAAACAGCAGCGGGGTTTCTTATACCAAGGAGTAAAAAGCGTGACGAGTGTAACTAACGGATTAAGTCGCTCCGTGGTGGTGTTCTCTAAGAACTACCTACCCCTCAGTCGAGTCAACATGAAGCGGGCGGTGACGCTCTTGGTTACTGGCAAAGCCGAACCGTTAGATTGGTTTAGTGGTCAAGGATATCCGGTGCATTCACCGAGTTTAGTCCTACTTGTTCCCGAACAGATTCGCTTGACCAAAGCTAATTGCGATCGCGTCTGGAAAGTCCCGCCCGTGAATCGCCGTGAAGTCTTGCGTCGGGATAAGCATCGTTGTCAATACTGTGGTAGCCCAAAACGGCTCACCCTCGACCACGTTATCCCCCGATCCAAGGGCGGAAACCATCGTTGGGACAATGTAGTTACCGCTTGCCAACAGTGCAATAGTCGAAAAGGCGATCGCACGCCTGAGCAAGCGGGAATGACTCTACTCACCCAGCCCAAAGCGCCCATGCATCCAACTGTGGCGTTTGCCGAACAGTTCTGGCGCTTTCCAGCACGTCCACCTGGAATAATAGGAGATATCAGGTCATGCTGAAACTTACTTATACTGAAAATAGCTTTTACCTAGAGCGTCTAGCTGGTTCTCTAGAGGAATGGGTGACTGCCCGGGTCATGTTGGCTCTACGAGCCGCGTCCAGCCTCTGGGTCGAATCTAGCACCGCATCGTTTTTACTACCCGCTGATATGCCTCACTTGGCTGACTTAGAAAAGGCGGTTCGCCAACAAACCATCGATGACATTTCTCTGTCGATTTGCGATGCCGATTATATCGAAGTCACCCTAAACGGCACTTGGATGACATCTAATCCTCAGGGTGAAGAGGGTGTGTTTGTCGTCAAGTTAAGCGATCGCACCGAGTTCTTTCTCTGCAAACTGTGGCAGGAGTCGCAAACTTATGCCTCTGTTACCAATGAATAAGCGAGGGCGCACGACTGACAGTGCGCCTTTTTTGTATACGTCTTTTTCGGCTAAAGTGAAGCTGATAACCTTGCCAAATAAATAGAGCCATGAATACCAAGGTACTACTCCCATTCTTAATCACCACCTTGCTGGTGAGTGGATCAGCAACACCGAGAATCGGGCGGGCTGAACCCCCGATTCAAGTCGCCCAATCTATCTGGAAACCCTTTTCCTCAGCCGCAGGCAATTTCACTGTCTTAATGCCCGGTACACCTCGCCAAGAACAGGACACAATCAACACTGAATTAGCTCCACTGAACTTGAAGACATTTACCGTTGAACGTCCCAACGAAGCGAACTATTTGGTGGCTTACTTTGATTTACCGGGGGATTTTAGCACTATGATCCAAACTTCGGGTCAAATCAATGAGTTTTTAACCGGAGTGGTGCTGGGATTATCCGAAAGTATGGCTGGTCAACTATTAAATCAGCAAGCGATTAATTTAAATAATTATTCTGGCAAAGCATTTAGAATGCAGCACTCTGAAGGTGTTGTTGGTAGATATCGGCTTTATTTAGTCAATCAACGGGTCTATTTATTAGGAGTCGGTACGTCCAAAGAAAAATACTTGCAAAAGAGTATTCAGGGCTTTTTTAATTCCTTTCGACTGGCGGGAGGAGCCACCGGAACAGTTACTCCGGAAGGTGCTACCGGAACAGTTAGTTCCCCTTCAGCTGACCTCAATGCCCAATTGCGACAAGCTGTCTGTACTCAAAACTGGTCACAAGCGATTAATGTGATCAATCGGATGATCGGTCAGATTGACTCACAAGAGGTTCGGCAACAGTTAGTTGATTATAAACAAAAATTGCAAGGATTTGCCAGTTCCGATTCAGTGGTTCCCGCTAGTGAGTTACCCGATTGTTCGCCGGGAAATGGAGAAGGTAATTAGGGGTTGCTGAATAAGTTTTGTGGTGAGGTTAGAGAGCAGGGGAAGCAATGTAGAGACG
>CAKZMA010001313.1 GCA_937127375.1 uncultured Coleofasciculus sp.
TTGAATTTCTTCTTGAGTAATTGGATCGATCCCTGTTACGAAATTGTAGCGATATCCATTACAACGCTGACAAGCTAAGGCTAGATTTCCTAAATCATCAGCCCCTCCCAATGAACGAGGCATAATATGGTCAATCGCAAAATTAGCAGCACTGGCTTCTTCTGAGGAGTGGCAATATTCACATAAATAGTTTGCCCTTTTCCGTACCTGTCGCTTAACATTATCATTCAACGTCATGATTCAGCGATAATACGGGCATTCAACAGGGTAAAGATACGATCTAATTCCAAAAGCCCACTGAGTTCAGCTTGTTCATCTTGATTAAGACTTACCTCTTTTTGGCGTTCAGAAAGCTCATCCAAACGAACTTGAAGGGCATCTGTGAATTTGAACAGATATAAATTGCGTACTCGCTGAATCTTAATGCCAGTTTCAACCCAGGATGAGGGTTGCACCATTGTTTGAGCAATCATTATGATCAGTGAATCTCTGTTTTCTGTTGACTATGATACTAGCTTAACCTAAACTTTCCCCCTACAGATGGAGGTTTAACAGTAGAGCCAGCGTCAGTCCCAATACGGCTCGGATACAGCATCTTCTAAAACGGTGATCACATCGAGCCTGAAAACGCTGTAACGCCGCTAAAATGATGGAATAGATTTACAGTAATCAACACCTCTGATCATGATTCGTCTGCCCACCCAATCCAATCCCCCAGATTCTCCCCGGCAAACCTTGCCGACCATGTATGATTTACCCAGTGATAATCCGGAGGACCCTGGATTGCCCGATGAGTTTCACTTTTTTCAACCCCTGCTACTGCTTTTAACCTTTCAACCAACTAATTGGAATTGGGAGGAGGTGTTTTCTGCCTGCGATTTGAATCTTTATTATGATGTTAATCATACTCACTGGTACAAGCGTCCCGATTGGTTTGGCGTTGTGGGAATTCCTCGCTTGTATGAACAGCGAGAGTTGCGTTTAAGTTATGTGATTTGGCAAGAGCAAATTAGTCCTTTTGTGGTAGTGGAATTACTATCTCCGGGTACGGAGGATGAGGATTTTGGACGGACGAACCCCCAAGTTGGAAGTCCACCGACAAAATGGCAGGTTTATGAAAAGATTTTGCGGGTACCGTACTATGTGATTTTTAGCCGCTATACCTTGGAACTGCAAATCTTTCATTTAGTTGAGGGGAAATATCAACGGGTGAATTTAACCGATAATCGGTTGGTGATACCCGAATTAGGGTTAAGCTTAGGATTATGGTCAGGACGGTTTCGGGAGATTAACGGACGTTGGTTGCGATGGATGACCCCTTCAGGCGAGTTGATTCCCACGGATAATGAACAGGCTGTATTGGCTGAACAACGGGCAATCGCCGCCGAAGAACGCGCCCAACAGGAAGCCCAACTTGCTCGATTAGCCCAAGAACGCGCCCAACAGGAAGCCCAACTTGCTCGATTAGCCCAAGAACGCGCCCAACAGGAAGCCCAACGCGCACAATTAGCTGAAGAACAGGCACTTGCGGCTGAGGAACGCGCCCAGCAATTGGCGCAACGGTTGCGAGAATTAGGGATTGATCCAGATAATATATAGGGCAAGATAAGCTGTCATGTATTTAAATTGGGTGTGAGTAGCGAGCAAGATGCAAAGCCTGCGGCATGGCTTCGCTAAACGCACTACAATGATTTCGCCATTGATGAATTTAAGGTTGGTGGGCAATGCCCACCCTACGGGATATCAATGGTGTTATGGCGGCTAAAAGGCTTCAACAAAATCCATGTTCTTGGCGAACACTGGTAAGTTAGTTATTATTGCTCGCTTTCGTTACTGCACTATGTCATCGACTGTATCCTCTACTTCTAGCCAAGCGATTCCGGTTGAGAAAATCCGTTATAACGATCAGGGGCTTGTCCCCGCCATTGTCCAGGATTATCTGGATGGTACGGTATTGATGATGGCGTGGATGAATCGGGAATCCTTGCAGAAAACCTTGGACACGGGGGAAACCTGGTTCTGGAGTCGATCGCGTCAGGAATTATGGCACAAAGGTGCAACATCGGGTCATTTGCAATATGTGCGATCGCTCCGTTATGACTGTGATAGTGATACGCTGCTGATTGGTGTGGAACAGGTGGGGGATATTGCCTGTCATACGGGGGAACGGAGTTGTTTTCATCAGGTGGATGGGACAAAGGCTGCACCGCCTGCTGATACATTGTCTCAGGTGTTTGAGGTGATTTGCGATCGCAGAGATAATCCTACTGCTGAATCCTATACCTGTAAGTTGTTTGATGGTGGGGATAATAAGATTCTTAAAAAGATTGGCGAAGAAGCCGCCGAGGTGGTAATGGCGTGTAAGGATGATCAGAAAGA
>CAKZMA010001314.1 GCA_937127375.1 uncultured Coleofasciculus sp.
ATCGGATTTTCTAAGAAATTTTGTTTAAGGAGTGAGAACGATGTCAGTTAACGATGATTTGTTTGATGAAAACAGCCAAATTGAACTCAATGGCTCAGTAGACGTAGAAGGTGAGAGTACGAATCAGGTAGCCGTTGCGTCCAAGCGAGAGATGGAGTCACCTGAATTCCAAGCCTTAGTGCAAGAACTATCTAGCACAATGGGTGTAGAAGGAACACACTACGCCGCCGGTGAGCTAGTTGTTCGACCCCAACAACAGACTTCCACGAATCAAATTAGCGCTCTCAAAACTAGCCTGGGAGCCAAGGTAATAGAGTCAACTCAAAGCTTGGGAATTGAGCGTTGGCAAATCCAAGGGATGAGCGTCGCTGAAGCCATTGCCCTTTATGGGAACGATCCCGCCTTTAAATATATTGAACCGAACTATATCCACAGTTTCAATGCAACTATTCCCAATGATTCTAGTTTTGATCAACTTTGGGGGCTAAACAATACTGGACAAACAGGCGGTACTTCTGATGCCGACATTGATGCTCCAGAAGCCTGGGATATCCAGACCGGAAACAGTAATGTGGTGGTTGGTTTGATGGATTCTGGCTTGGATTATACCCATCCAGATCTGAACGATAATCTTTGGACAAATCCAGGAGAAATTCCAGGGAATGGGATTGATGATGATGGCAATGGGTACGTTGATGATGTCCACGGCTATGACTTTGCTTTTGATGATCCTAACCCTGAAGATAATGTCGGACATGGCACTCACGTAGGAGGAACAATAGGTGCTGAAGGAGATAATGGCATTGGCGTAGCGGGTGTCAATTGGAACGCCCAAATTATGACCCTCAAAATTGGAGATACATACGGTATCTATACCTTTGATGCTATTGAGGGTTTAGAATATGCAACGATGATGAAGCAGGTATATGGAGTCAACGTTAACCTGACCAATAATAGTTGGGGGGGAGGTCCTTATTCTCAGGCTCTGTATGATGCGATCGCGGCGGCGGGTGCTGCAAACCAGTTATTTATCGCGGCGGCGGGGAATACTGGTGGAAATACCGACATTTCCCCCCATTACCCTGCCAGTTATAACCTAGATAACATTATTTCCGTCGCTGCCACCGACGATGACGATCAACTGTCTAGTTTTTCTAGTTTCGGATCAACATCCGTAGACCTAGGCGCACCAGGCTCTTCCGTATACAGTACAATTCCTGGGGGTGGATACGGTTTTAAGAGTGGGACATCCATGGCAAGCCCTCACGTAGCGGGTGTTGCCAGTTTGATTTGGTCTGACGACCCGACATTAACAGCCCAACAGGTCAAGGATCGTATCCTGGCAACTGTTGACCCAATTCCAGCATTACAAGGAAAAACCGTTACAGGTGGGCGGCTCAATGCCTACAGTGCCCTGACTGGCTCTACTCCTCTTCCAGTGCTTCCCGTAATCTTTGATGACTTTGACCCAGACATTGACAATAGCCAATGGTCAACCATCACCAACGGTACAGCTAATAGCAACTTTGTGGGCAGTGATGGGAACTCCCTGTGGTTCAACGGCGGTTCTCCTGGCGGTAGCTCTCGTTTTGCCATCACCAACCTGGTAGATGTCGCTAATGGCGGTACGATTACCTTTGACCTGATTTTTGGCAATAGCTTCAATGGTGGCGAGAATGCTGATCCAGGGGAAGACGTGGTGCTGGAATACTCCACAAACGGTGGCAGCACTTGGAATCAGTTTGGTCTTTACGATACTGAAGCCTTCACCACTTGGACAACCCTAACGGAGACGATTCCTACTGCGGCTCAGACGAGTAGCACCAACTTCCGTTGGCGGCAAATCGCTCACAGTGGCAATAATTTCGATAACTGGGCAATAGACAATGTAACGGTTGGACCACCGATTCTCAACAGTGTTGTTGATGACTTTGACCCCGACATTGACAATAGCCAATGGTCAACGATCACCAACGGCACAGCCAATAGCAACTTTGTGGGTAGTGATGGGAACTCCCTTTGGTTTAGCGGAGGTTCTTTTGGCAGGAACTCTCGCTTTGCCACCACCAACTTTGTCGATGTCTCCAATGGTGGTACGGTCTTCTTCGACATCATCTTTGGCAATGGCTCGAATGGTGGCGAGAATGCTGATCCAGGGGAAGATGTAGTACTGGAATATTCCATCAATGGTGGTACTAGCTGGACTCAGCTTGGACTCTATGACACCGAAGACTTCACCAGTTGGACAACCCTCACCGAAACAGTTCCTACCGCAGCCCAAACCAGTAGCACCAGTTTCCGCTGGCGTCAAGTTAATCATAGTGGTAATGGCTTCGATAACTGGGCGATCGATAATGTGTTTGTCGGAGTACCTCAGCCAGGAGAAATTAGCGGCAGTAAGTGGAATGATTTTAATGGGGATGGAAAACAAGATGCCAATGAGCCAGGTTTGGCGGGTTGGACAATTTACTTAGACGATAATCAAAACGGTCAACTCGATTCCGGTGAGACATCCACGAAAACCGATATCAACGGCGACTATACCTTTACTAACCTGAATCCAGGTACTTACACCGTTGCCGAGGTGCTAAAACCCGGTTGGGAGCAGACCTTTCCAAGTTTTAACGGTGGTTTTGAAACGGGTAGCTTTGATCCTTGGCAAACAACGGGTAACACGACTATCGAGACAGCTTCCTTTGGTTCGGGTCCAACCGAGGGAACCAATCAAGCGTTACTCACTAACGGCGGTGCTTCTGTAAGCGATACCCAGCTAGAAACTTTCCTGGGGTTGACTTCCGGAAGCCTAGATGGTTTGGGGAATGGCAATGCTACCGTTGGTTCAGCAATCAAGCAAACAGTAACAGTGTCGGCTGGCACTCAATTGAGCTTTGATTGGAACTTCCTTACCAACGAATCTACGCCCACTTCCTTCAACGATTTTGGCTTCGTTTCGATTGTGTCAAATACGTTGGACACACTAGCGAATACCAATAGCTCTTTCGGATTCTCTCCCACCATTTTCAATGAAGAAACAGGATTTGACATCTTCTCCCATACTTTCCAAACCGCCGGTACTTTTACCCTGGGAATCGGGGTTGTGGACGTGGGAGATACCGTTGTTGACTCAGGATTACTGGTTGACAACTTATCGTTCACGGGTAATTCATTTCCTATCGGTGGTAGTCAGAAAGTAACTCTCGGCTCTGGTGATATAGTCACCAATATCGACTTTGGCAACCAAAAAATTCCTCCACAAACTCTATTTGGCACCAATGGCAATGATGTTTTCACCATTACGGATAGTCCAGTCATCGTTTTTGCCCTGGGTGGTCATGATCAGGTTGATGGTTCAGCCAGTGCAGGTGGGAATCAGTTCTACGGCGGCAAAGGCAATGATACGCTGATTGGCAATAGCTACGACCAATTATTTGGTGAAGCTGGCAATGATCTTCTGGATGTATCCAATGGTGCAGGGAATAATCTGCTCGATGGGGGTAAAGGCAAGGATGAACTGTTAGCTAACTTCAACGATCAGTTGTTTGGCGGCAAAGGTCATGATACCCTTGATGCTTCCAATGGTGGCGGAAATAACCTGCTTGATGGCGGCAAAGGTAACGATGTTCTATTAGCTGGCTCTAATGATCACCTATTAGGCGGTAAGGGTGACGATATCCTTGATGTTTCCGGTGGTGGCAGTCATAACGTGCTTGATGGCGGTAAAGGCGATGATATCCTCAATGCCATTAATGGTGGCGGGAACAATCTGCTCGATGGGGGCAAAGGTGACGACAACCTCTTCGCTGGCTCCAATGACCAACTTTTGGGCGGCGACGGTGATGATATCCTTAATGCTTCTGTTGGTACAGGAAATAACAGCCTAGATGGTGGCAAAGGTGATGACAATCTCTTAGCTGGCTTTAATGACCAACTGTCTGGTGGCGATGGCGATGATATTCTTAATGCCTCGTTTGGTTCCGGCAATAATAGTCTTGATGGCGGCAAAGGTGATGATATCCTCATTGCTGGTTTCAATGACCAACTCTCAGGCGGCGACGGTGATGATCTATTGTTCGGTGGTGATGGGGGTAGCACCATGACAGGCGGTAATGGTGATGAGCAGTTCTGGATTGTGAATGGCTTTGCTCCGAGTGCGGCTCACACGATTACCGACTTTGAGCTAGAAATTGACCGGATTGGCATTCGTGGTTTGGGTATCACGTTCCAACAGCTCGACCTGATTCAAGATGGTAATGATACTCGCATTAGTATCTTCAATACAGACCTAGCTATCTTGAGTGGGATTCAAGCGAGTGCCCTCAACAGTAGCGATTTTATCCTCGCCTAGCCTAGTTAATTGGGCGGTTGAAACCGCAGCTACACAAACGAAACCCGCCTGCGCGGGTTTCCACAGGTTGAGATAAAATCCGTTAAATTGAATTAAGCGATCGCGTACTTGAACCTTCCCACTCAGGCGCGATCGCTTTTGCATGATTTCCCTTCCGTTAAACCTACTGTAGGATTAAGTTGAGATAGAATGCATCCTTGCACCCAATTGCCCAATCGGATGATGACAAGGCTGATTGGGTTAGCTAGGATAAGTTCCCAGATATCAACAGTATCTTAAAATTAATGTCACGCTCATTAAGCCCTGAACTCAAATACTCCTCTCAAAGCTCTTATCCCGTTCAAACGGGTTCAAAGACTTACCCAGTAAGCTTTAGCTTACTTTAGCTTTAAGCCGGAAATTTATTTCCTGGCGTCCAGTACTTAAACTTATGAGGACTGTATTATGCAAGCGCTTTTTAATCCAGAAACAACATCCAAGGTTAGACTCACAGCTAAATCGTCGGTTCAAAAACCTATACTGCAACTGGGTTCGGTGGGAGCCGAGGTTTTAGAACTGCAAAAGCTTTTGGCTCAGTGCGGTACCTACACGGGTCCAATGGGAGGGTATTTTGATCGCTGTGTCCATGATGCTGTGATGGAATTTCAGCAAAGTATGTTCCTCAAAGCCGATGGTATTGTCGATTCCCTGACGTGGCAAGCTCTTTATCAGGGTGCCCCGGTTAATATGCCTGTACTCAATCGAGGGAGCAGACATGATATGGTGATTCCTGTACAGTGGGTGCTGCATCTGACTCAGGATTATTCAGCGCCAATTGATGGTGATTTTGGCGAACAAACGGAATCGGCTGTGCGATCGTTCCAAAAACGTCATGGCTTAGTGGAAGATGGAGTGGTCAGTGAGCAAACCTGGTATGCTCTTAGTCAAGTTCATGTCAGTTTACTCCATAACCGTTATCAAGACGCTTTGGTGGCAGTGTAGTTCATGGTTGATTTTTCTCAAATGTGCGATCGCTAGTACAAGAAAGCTCCAAGTCCGAAGGCAGATGGAAGAAGGCTGTAAGGCTTACAGTAGCTGCTTTTTATATCTATTGTTAACGGCATTGTCTGTAATTGATGCTACAAAATTGCCCATTCTGTAGAGACGTTGCATGCAACGTCTCTACAGGAATGCTTAGGCTAGTTGCTTGCTCACCTCATCAGCTAGCTGCTCTATATTGACAGCAATTTGCTCCCCGGTTTTCATGTTTTTCAGACCGCATTTTTGAGCGGCTGCTTCTTCCGAGCCAATAATGACACAGAAGGGAATTCCCCGTTTATCAGCTTGCTGTAACTGTTTGCCCACAGAACGCTCGTCAAAACTGGTCATTGTACTAATTCGGGCCTGACGCAGTTTCTGAGATACTTCTAAATATAAAGGCATCAGGTCACTTTGCATATTCACCACCATCACTTGAGCGGGTGTGGAGGAGAAGGATTCTAGCATCCCGGCTTGAATCAACCGACTCATCAACCGAGTTAAGCCGATGGAAATGCCCACTCCTGGCATTTTATCCCCAACAAACATACCCACGAGTTCTTCATACCGTCCCCCGGAACAAATACTGCCCAAGGCTTCATGACCAACGAGTGTTGTTTCATACACCGTTCCCGTGTAATAATCTAATCCACGGGCAATGGAGAGGTCAATGCAAAATACGCGATCGCTCACCCCCAAATTCCGCACTCCGGTAATCACCGTTTCTAGTTCAGCAATGCCCGTTTTCAATACCTGAGCGTCTGGTTTATCCTCAAGCATGGCGTTTAATTGTGCCAACACCTCATCCACCGAACCCTGAATCTTGGTGAAAGTGAGAATTTGCTCGACTTGTTCATCGGATAACCCTTCAGCCAGGAGCGCTTTTTTCACCTTTGTTTCGCCAATTTTCTCGGCTGCATCCACAATCCGGATGGAGGGCATAATTTTGCTCTCGTCTAAACCAATCGACTCAAAGAACCCACTGAGAACTTTGCGATTGTTGATGCGGATCAAAAAGTCTCCAATATTAATCGCCGTAAAAATTTCGGCAATAATCGCTGGAATCTGAGCATCATAGAGCAAACTTAGCTTATTACGACCCACCACATCAATATCACATTGGCGAAATTGGCGATAGCGTCCGGCTTTTGCCCGTTCTCCCCGAAATACATTATCCATCTGATAGCGGGCAAAGGGGAACTGAAGTTCATTCAGGTGACGGGCAATATAAGCCGCTAAGGGAACCGTCTGATCAAACTTTAATGCTCTCTCTTCTGAACCACTTTCTCCCGCCTTTTCTTTTTCGGCTTGGCGATTGGGCGGCAAAATTGGTTGCAACCCGTAAATAATATTATCCCCTTGATTTCCTTTGGCTTGCAGAACTTCTAATCGCTCAACTGCTGGCGTCTCGATGGGTGTGAATCCATATCGCTCAAAAACTTGGCGGATGGTATCGATTAAATACATCTCCAGGCGCTTTTCGCCTGGGAGAAATTCGGGAAAACCACTCGGACAAGAAAAGTTTATTTTGTCAGCTTTTGCCATTTTTCAGGGAACGGAGAACAGGGAACAGGGAACAGGGAACAGGGAACGGAGAACAGGGA
>CAKZMA010001315.1 GCA_937127375.1 uncultured Coleofasciculus sp.
GCGTGGGAAATGGAGAATGGTAACGCTAAGATCATCAAGGAGAAAACAATCGGGTTAAAAGTCGCTTAGCGAAACGCTTGGAGCTAGGTTTGGAAGATAGAAACCCGCCTAAAATTCGCCGGATAATCCATTGGTTTGCTGTTGGACGTAATAAATGAAGTAAGTGTCGAAATCCAAAGAAAAATAATCCAAACATTACCAAAGCAGCGATCAGCATGAAAGGAGTTTTCAGGAAAACTGGGATAAAGGGAATCACTAGCAGCATAGCAATCAGCAACGCCAATCCCAAAGCGAGTCCATTGATCAACCGAGTTAACGGCAAAAATGTACCCAAACGCAACTGACCCATGATTTCTTCAATTAACCAATAATGCGCCGCTGAAATCTGATGGGAAAACTTGGGACGTTCTAGACAATTGCGCTGGATTTGATGCATAATATCACCATCCATACCAATCACACTTCGCATCAGCGCCTCTTGGGAGTTTCCGCGCTGATAGTAAGTACAAAACGTTAATCCCGATTGCCAACGGTTTTCGTCATCAATGAGAGCGTAATATCGCAAATCTGTGAGTAATTGGCGGGAAAGCTTCAAGGAATCCCCCATCTGTTGAGCCTGTTGAATCTGATGTAGAATTTCTTTATCTAACGTGAAGCGAACTCCGTGAAACAGAACCTGAGAGCGAGAAATGCGTTCTACCTCGATTTGAATACAAGAGGCGATCGCTAAATCTTGGCGTGGAGAAAGCAGGTGAGACGGTGATGCTAAACGAGGATGCTGATTCATAAACGTCAAACCCTGTTTCCTTTGCCCTGCGTGCAGCGCTATACCTTATGACTTATGTAGTGTAGCTTTGATTAGACCAATAATAAACTCCAACAGTCCCCGCCATTGTCGTTCACTGGCGATTACTCCCTCTCGGTGAATTTGCAGAATAACCTCTTTCTGGGGATGGTGAAACAGGGATTGATCATAACGGTTGATCACATCGCCATCGAGTTGAATCACGGTTTGAGCGCAGATAGTATCCGTCGTGATCCTCCGTTGAATCATCTCAACTTGATCGGGTTGTTGAGAGACTAAACGTAGTACCGTCTGATTCCGATCATCCAAAGCGGCTTTGAGTTCCGCCAGTTTACGCAACCCCCGTAAAAAACGACAGTTCCCTAAAAGTCGTTGAATGGCAACAATTGTCTCTGGGCTTTTCAGATCCAGGGGATTGGGGAGACGAGTGGGAGTACGCTCAAAGTCATTCGCAAAACTGGAGTTATCCTCCTCATACACCGTCGGATCATGAAGTTCCGAGGTTGGATCATTCAACAGCCCCCGATACTCCCGTTCTAGGCTGGTACGTAACTCCAAGTAGCGATCGCGTAACGATTCGTGGATACCTTGTTGTTCTAAATACCCTGGCGAAATCGGATAAATATCCCGGTAGGCTTCCCAGGCAATAAACTTATGACCACTAATATGATCAACCACGATTGTATTCACTTCCAGCGCCGTGAAGTCGATCAGTGTGTCACCTAACGACTGCAAGAAATGATTAATGTTTCGATTCACACCCGAATTATTGCCTCGGGTTTTAGAGACGGGTACATCTGAATGCTCTTGTCGATTGCGATTGGTCATCAACCCACACCTTTTTAGAACACCTGTTCAGTCATCCAATCATCTACCGAAATTTCCCCAAAATGGAAACCTTCGTGACTCAACATTCAATTGTATCGCTCTACGGAATCTCTCCCCCAGCTTCCTCTGCTTCCTCTGCTTCCTCTGCTCCCAGACGTAGCATGCTACGTCTCTACATTGCTTCCCCTAGGGTTCATGTTTTTTATCCGGAAAGGGGCTAGGGGGTGGAGGCGGTGGTGGTTCTCCTTGCTGCGTTGATTTGGGTTTCTCCTGCCAATTTTCCTCCTCTGGATGGCTTAGGGGATCAAAATCATCCAGGGAAAATTCGTCCAAGGAGAGTTCCTCGAATTCATAATCCGGCTCATTCACATTTTCGGTTAATTGGTTTTGATCCCCCAACAAATCCATGGGATCACTTGATGATTCTGAGGTCAGTTCTTTTTCCTCAGACTCTTCGGGTAAAGCACCTAACCCTTCCAAAGGATCGCTGGTAGACTCAGACGTTTGGCTTTCACCCAAGTCTGACCATTCAATCTCACTATCAACCTCAGTTAAATCAGAATAGGGTTCAAGTTCCTCAACGGCAAATTCATCCCAGTCTTCCTGAATATTTAACGCTGAGGGGGACTCCTCAACAGGTGGAGGGGCGGCGAAGGGGTCAAAGTCTTCTACTAAGTCACCCCAGTCTTCATCCGTATCCATCTGGGCAAAAGAGCGATCGCCTAATTCCGGTTCATCTACTACCCAGTCATCCCAGTCGGTATCGTCGTCAGTATCCTGGTTTAGTTCCTCTAAGGAGTCCAAACTGGGCATTTTTTTAGCCGATTCCGGTTCCTTCGGTTTGGGTTCAATGTCTGTCTGGGGTGGGATATCCGGTTCAGCCGAGGGGGGTGACTTCAATTCCTCAAGTTTCAATGTCCCCCAATCTTCGTTGAGAACTTGCCAGTCTTCCTCATCTAACTCCGCTTCGTGGCGATCTGATAGCGATTCTGGTTCTTCTTCTTCTTCAATGAATTCATCTCTCGCATCCTCATCAGTGATTGAGGACTCTTCATCCTCTAGCGGTGGGGGTGGAGGAGGGGGTAAAGACTCAAGCAAATCTAGCACCGAGTCATCCTCATCTTCTTCCTCGTCTTCTTCTTGTTCCTCCCAAGCTGTTGTTGTCTCTGGCGAGGGAGTCGATTCAGGAGAAACCTGTTCCTGAATATCCGGAGTCGTCAAATCTGGCGTTTGGGCGGTCAATTCGGCGGCTGCTACTCCCGCATCCGGTGGGGCGGCTGTCTCTTGCGGGGGAATGGATAAGGGCGGGTATTCTATCTCACTCAACCCTGTCTTGTCATGTTGCAGCGCAATTAAAATCTCAAATAGCTTTTGCAAACTTTTAAGATTATTCTCAACAAGCTGATTGCCTTGCGCCACCTGGTCTAAATGAAAGGGAAGCAGATCTCGATAGGGACCATTGCCGATAAACTGATCCCCAATCTCATTCGCGATCGCTCCCTCAATCGTATTAATTTGAGTCCGCAGGCGATAACCGGGTTGGGCGGCTGTTTCGGCGTTTTCCTCAGCATCAGATGCCACCCAGGTGGTAATTTTCAACTGAATGGCTTCCGCTAAAGCCCCAGCAAACGCTTCTTGAACTTTGCCTGCTTTAAGTTGTTGCCTAAAATCCTCACTCGACGCCATAATACACTCACCTGAATTTGGGCGATTACCAATACAGAAACTGCCAGATTTGTCAACCTCTATGTTCAAGATTAGGGTAAATTATCCTGACTCGAAGGCGACAGAGCTGGATTGCTCTCCCGAAGTTGCTGCTGGGTTGACTGTTGGGGTTGATATTGCACGCGAGTCAACACGGTAAAGAGTTGTTGCAAGTTTTCCAGATTATTCTGGATAATCTGGCGTCCTTCCTGAACTTGCTGGGTATGAAATTGGCGTAGTTCCGTGTAGGGACCATTACCGATAAATTGAGATCCTACCTCATTATCGATGGAGCCTTCCACAATATTAATCCGGGTACGCATACAGGAATTAGCCGCAGGCTTCTCTGTTTGTGGCGAATTGGCGGAAGCCACCCAGGTCGTAATTTCCAACTCAACCGATTCCGACAAGGCTAGGGTAAAGGCATCGCCAATGTTTCCTGACCTTAGTTTCTGTTTGAATTCTTCGCTGGTTGTCATATAATTAATCTGCTCCAGCTATATCAGCGTAATACTCAAAGTCCTTTGACTATAGCAAACTTCTGCCTCTACTCTCTACCTTCCCTGTTCCCTGTTCCTTGACTACCAAAAGTCTGTCACCTCATAACCCAGCTCAGTCAGCATCTGATACAACAGGGGTAAACTCAGACCAATAACATTACTATGACAACCGTCTAGTTTTTCGACAAATAAGCCGCCCCGCCCTTCCAGCGCAAAGCAGCCCGCGCATTTAAGTGGTTCGCCTGTCGCCACATACGCTTGAATCGCGCGATCGCTAACATTGGCAAAGTAGACTTGTGTTATCCCACAACGGACAATTGTTTTGTCCTGGGATAAGTCAATTAAGGCATGACCGGTATAGAGTTCGCCCACTCTACCCCGCATCATCTGCCACCGGGCGATCGCCTCTTGGGGATTGGCTGGTTTCCCGTGGATCTCACCCTGAATGCTTAACACTGAATCACAGCCTAACACTAGCGCATCGTTAAATTTAGGCGCAACGGTTTGGGCTTTGTGTAATGCTAACGTCTTGACCAACTCTACCGGATCAGTAACCTTAACCTGAGATTCATCAAAATCACTCTGACAAACGATGGGTTCAATGCCAACATTGTGCAATAAACGGCGGCGTGCTGGTGAAGCGGAGGCTAAAACGAATTTTGTCATTCGTCTATTGTCCTTTGTCATTCGTTACATTTATCTTGACAAATAACCCCTCATCTAGTAAACATTAAACGAACTAACGACTTGGGTAAACAAGTCTTGCACTTTATCCCAACGTTCTTCAGTAGTTGAAGCATTCAAGGTATAGAGCTTATCATGACTGATCACGGCTGTGGCTAGGTCATGCCGATTTTGACTGGGAAGTTTGACACTATATTCAAGAAGATAATAGGTTTTGTCTCCCGTATCGTGAGCTTTGGCATCGACTAATTCAACTTGACGATTGGAATTCGCCGCCGAAAGCACATTTTGCTGGAGTTGATAACCGACTTCCCCAGGCGTTCCTAAATCAGTGAGGGTTGTATTCTCTGGAACGGGGTTAATCACCACGCTGACATTTTCGGTTGGCTCGATCAAATCCCGAAATACGACATCGGGTCCATCAGTGACTTTAATCGGCACCCAACCATTCGGATAGAGAAACTCATAACCGTCAGCCGTATCGACATAGCTTTTCAGTCCACTAACGCCGACAGTGCAGCCATGCAGACTTAAGCTCAATACTAGCAGCAAAATGGCGGCAATGGTCTTGAGCATCTTTTTATCCTTTGAATTAGTGCATTCTTATTGTCTCATCTTCCGGGTACACTAATGATCAACATAGGTCATGTTGGCTTGGACAGGGTTAAGGTTATAGCACTACGCATTGAGGTTAGGACAATACAATTGGGTGAAAAGGCAACAGGCAACAGGCAACAGGCAACAGGCAACAGGGG
>CAKZMA010001316.1 GCA_937127375.1 uncultured Coleofasciculus sp.
GATTCCTCACCACAATCAAATCCCTGCCCAAGGCTCAAGACGCTATGTAGATGATAGTGACAGTGGCTACGGTTGTGGCTGCTGGGCTTTACTAGGACTAATAGGAATTGGCTTTATTCTCCTATTAATTCCTTCATTTCTTAGTAGCGCTGGTAAAGCCAGAGAGTCAGAAGCAAAACAATATATTGGTTCAATGAATCGCGCCCAGCAAGCTTATTTTTTAGAGGAAAGTAAGTTTACTGATACTATAGCGGAACTGGGACTCGGCATTAGCACTGAAACAGAGAACTATACCTATTCAATGCATACAACTTCCTTGAGCGTTATTAACTATGCCATTTCCCACAAATCAAAGATGAAAGGCTATGTGGGCGCTGTATTTTTAGGTGATGCTGTAGCAACAGGAGAGATGACAACATTTGCAATTCTGTGTGAGGCAGAATCTCCCGGTACTCATCGCCCCCCAGCACCAATTGTAGAGGATGGTGTGATTCAATGCGCCCCGGAGACAGTAAAGCTCAAGTTTTATGGAGAGGATGAAAAAGGAATTTTTCTGGGGGAAGATTGGAAGTTAGTTTATCGTTCGGCTAATTACGCGAAAGCTGGTAAGTACAATCAAGCCATTGATACTGCGGAAACGATTACAGAGCGTTGGGTTAAAGTTAAAGCACTTGAGGGTATTGCCACGGAGTTAGTGACAGTGGGTAAGTCTAAGCAAGCTTTGCCAATTATCGAAAAGATACAAGCGATCGCACTCAATTTAACTGATGCTGGTGAGTATACCCAAGCTCTGAGAGTGACTCACAGTATCCCCCATGATTCGATTCAGAGTAAGACCATCCAAGCGATCGCACCCTATTTAACCACGTCTGCTGAGTATGAACAAGGCATTCAGGTGGCTAAAATGATTACAGACTATGAACCAAAAGCCAAAGCCTTGGATGCCATTGTACGTCGATTAGTCGCAACCGGGAACCCTGAACGAGCGGTTCAGATTGCTGAAACTATCCAATCTTATTATGGTGGTAAAGCTCAAGCCCTGGCGACAATTGAACGTTATAAAAATTAACGTTAATCGGCAATTTACCACACCGGGTAGGGATGTTCCGGCGGAAGTCTCGATAACCTGAAACTGTACCTAGGAAACAGGATAGAGCCGTTTTATCAAAAAAGGCAATAAGGAAGATGAGATAAGCTGTTCGGCATTTAAACCTTAATGTCAATAATGGCGAAAGCCGTGTAGTGCGAGCATCTTGCTCGCTAATAATACCCAATTTAAATGTATGACAGCTTAATTGTCAGTTAGGGCAGGTTTAGTCATACCTGGGTTAAGGTAAGAAATGATGACCGTAAACTCTGCCCCTACACACGCGCTAGATACCGTCAACATTTATCAGAGGTAATCTCGTGTTCAATCCAGAGCAATGCTTAAAGGAACGTTACCAACTGCAACAAAAATTAGGACGCACGGCTGCAGGGCGACAAACTTGGTTGGCGACGGATTTACAATCTCATGAACAAGTGACGGTTAAGCTATTAGCCTTTAGCCCGGAAATGCAGTGGGACGAACTTAAACTCTTTGAACGCGAGGCACAAGTTTTACAAGCCCTGAATCATCCCCGAATTCCCCGCTATCGGGATTATTTTTCTTTAGACAAAGAAGCGGGGTTCCAGTTACATTGGTTTGGATTGGTACAAGACTATATTCCGGGAAATTCGCTGCAAGAATTATTAGATAAAAATAAACGGTTTAGCGAGAAACAGGTTCGTGCGATGGCGACCCAAGTTCTAGATATTCTCATTTATTTACACGAACTGAGTCCGCCAGTATTGCACCGAGATATTAAACCGAGTAATCTTATTTTAGGGGAAGACAAGCAAGTTTATCTAGTGGATTTTGGCGCAGTTCAAGCCCAAGCTGCTGTTACAGGTGTTACATTTACTGTAGTAGGGACGAGTGGTTATGCACCCTTAGAACAATTTTGGGGACGGGCGGTGGCGGCTTCTGATTTATATGCTTTGGGTGCAACTTTAATTCACCTACTAACGGGTACAGCCCCGGCTGATTTACCCCAGAAAGAAGGGCGGGTTTATTTTCGCGATTCCCTTCGGGATAGCTTCGCTTCGCACGTCAGCCTCGATTCTCAGTTTATCACTTGGATTGAGCAAATGACTGAAATGGAGTTAGAAAAGCGCTTCAGCACGGCTAAACAAGCCAGACATTCGCTTAAACATGGGCAAATTCAACAGTCGAGTTCTACATCACATCCAGTTCGAGGGAAACTTTCTAAACCTTCAGGTAGCCTGATTAAACTTAAAGCGGATAGAGACAAATTGGCGATTACTATTCCAGCTCCTGGACTGAGAAAAATTACCCAATACAGTTGGTTAGCGGCTTTAATCCTTGTCTCTTTTCATACAGGAATTTTCATCATTATTATTGTGGGGCTATTATCTTCTATATTTTCTGGATATTTGGACACAACTTTAAGTCTATTGTGTTTTTCACTATTTCTTTGCCTATTTGATTTCTATAGCATGGGGGAAAAAACTCATGTCGTCTTGGAGCGTAACCTTAATTCTTTAAGCCTAAAACGCCAACTCTGGTTTTTGTATTATGGACAGCAGCAGTTCAGTATTTCCGAGCTTGGTAATGCATTCTTAATGAATCGAGGCTCGATTTACGAAATCAGAATTCCTACTGTTTATTCAATGTGTAAACTGGGTGGTGCTTTAGGAGAGCATGAAAGCACTTGGTTACTCCAAGAACTATTGAATTGGCTGTATTTTAAATAAAAATGATACCCGAATGCTTATTCAAAAATAAATGATTATGTTCAGTCCCAATCAATGCTTAAAAGAACGATACCAGCTCCATCAAAGATTAGGACGCACAGCAGCAGGGCGACAGACTTGGTTAGCCACCGATTTGCAGTCAAAGAAGAGAGTCGTCGTTAAATTGCTGGCTTTTAGCCCAGAAATGCAGTGGGAAGAACTTAAACTGTTTGAACGCGAAGCCCAAGTTTTGCAAGCTTTAAATCATCCTCGCATTCCTCACTATCGGGATTATTTTTCATTGGATAAAGACTCAGGATTTACTTTGCCGTGGTTTGGATTAGTTCAAGATTACATTCCAGGGATTTCTCTGCAAACCCTATTAGATAATAATAAAATTTTTACCGAAAAACAGGTTCGCCGGATTGCCCGTGAAGTTCTAAATATTCTCGTCTATTTACATGAATTAAGTCCGCCTGTCTTGCATCGAGATATTAACCCCAGTAATCTAGTTTGGGTGAAAAAAAAGTGGGTTTATCTGGTAGATTTTGGGACAGTTCAAGCTCAAGCAGCTGTTACTGGGGTTACATTTACGGTGGTGGGAACGAGTGGCTATACACCCTTAGAACAGTTTTGGGGGCGGGCGGTGGCGGCGTCAGATTTATATGCGTTAGGGGCTACCTTAATTCACTTGTTAACGGGTATAGCGCCTGCTGATTTACCGCAAACAGAAGGACAAATTCAATTTCGTGATTTCCTTCGGGATAGCTGCGATTCACGCCTTAGTCTCAATTTTCAGTTTATCAGTTGGATTGAACAGATGACCGAACTTTCGTTAGAGAGGCGCTTTAGCACGGCTCAAGAAGCTAGAGAAGCACTTAGAGATAGGCAGATTCCACCGTCTAATCCTCCCCCACGTCTGGTTGGCGAGAAACTGTCTAAACCTTCAGGTAAGTTAATCAAAGTTAAAACGACTAGAGACCGCTTAGAAATTATTCTACTGTCCCCTACTTTTGGTGAAGTAATTCAGAAAATTAAGTTTGTTTATGTCTGGTTATTTTTGTTTAATTTATTTATTTTTCTTTGCTTCATGGGGTCATTGCCGACGTTGGTTCTAATGCCATCATTTCAAGCGATCGGTTTTACAGCTTTTAACTTGGTTTTGTTAGGTGTGTCAATAAGTTTATCCCTTAATTGGTTTCGCGCCCAGACCCAAACAACTTATGTTTTATTTGATCGCACTTGTAATAAACTAGAAATCAATCGTAAACAATGGTTGTCTAATCCTATTCAACAACAAACCAAAATCACAGACATTGGCAATGTTTATTTGATTCATGGAGATTCCAGTTACGAAATTGGCATCATTTCAACCCATTGTCTCTGTAGAATCAGTGGCAATTTAGATAACATAGATAGTGCTTGGTTACTTCAAATCATATTGGATTGGCTTGATTTAAGTTAAACCGGTTAAGTGTATTTACAATGATTACCTAATGCTTATTACCGTACCATTGAACTTAAATGTCTCGCCTTATCCCCATAGCCAAAAACCTAATAAATTATGAATGATTACCCCTATCAAATCGGTGGGAGTCTTCCCGAAGATGCCCCCACCTATATTATCCGACAAGCCGATACTGAACTCTATGAAGGACTAAAAGCGGGAGAATTTTGTTATGTCCTGAATTCTCGGCAAATGGGAAAATCCAGTTTATTAGTTCGCACGATGCAAAGGCTTTCTACAGAAGGATTTGCCTGTGCTGCAATTGATTTATCGGATATTGGGAGTCAATCGTTGGAACAGTGGTATGGTGGTGTATCCTATCAGTTATTGAATAGCTTTAATCTATTCAATCCCCTGGAATTTATGGACTGGTGGCAAGGGCGAGATTGGATGTCTCCGGTGCAGCGATTGAGTGAACTTGTTTCAACGGTACTGCTGAAAGAGTTATCTCAACCTATTGTTATTTTTATCGATGAAATCGATAGTATTCTCAGCTTGCAGGAAGCTGCCGATGACTTTTTTGCCTTGATTCGCGCCTGCTATAATAAACGCGCCCAAAATAGTGAATATAAGCGGCTTACGTTTGCCTTAGTCGGAGTCGCTACGCCATCAGATTTAATTAGTGACCCCACCCGCACCCCGTTTAATATTGGTCGGGCGATAGAATTGCAGGGGTTTCAATATCAAGATTGCCAACCGTTGCTTCAGGGATTAGCGGGAAATGTTAATTATTCTGAAACTGTCTTGCAAGAGATTTTAGACTGGACAAGTGGACAACCTTTCCTCACCCAAAAACTCTGTAAGGTAGTGGTGCAAGATTCAACATTAGTTGGGGTGCATCACTCGACTATTAATGATTCAAGCGACAATTTAAATTCACCCTTAATTGGGCAAATTGTCCAATCCCAACTCCTGGAAAACTGGGAATCTCAAGATGAACCTACCCATATCCGAACTATCCGCGATCGCATTCTCAAAAATGAGCAATTGGCGGGTCGATTATTGGGGCTTTATCAGCGGATTTTACACCAAGGAGAATTGATTGCTGATGATAGCCCGGAACAAGCTCAATTATGCCTGAGTGGATTAGTGGTTCGTCAAGGGGGAAAACTCCGAGTCAAAAATAAAATTTATCAGTCTATTTTTACCGCCAATTGGGTAGAAAACGCCCTGGCTGAATTACGCCCTTACAGTGAAGCCTTAACCGCTTGGTTTGACTCAGATTGTCAAGATGAGTCCCGATTATTGCGTGGACAGGCTTTACAAGATGCTCAAGATTGGGCGACAGGAAAAAGTTTAAGCGATCGCGACTATCATTTCCTCGCGGCGTCTCAAGAAGCAACCCTGACCCAGTTACGCCAAATCGAAAGCCAAAATCAAGCGGAAATTAAGCAACTGCGTCGCGAAAAAGAATTACTGGAAGAGTTAACAAAAGAACAACAGCAGCGAAAATTAATCCAAGCGAAATTAAATCGGGAACAGCAGTTGAGATTTCAATATGTCACTGGGGCGGCGGCGGTGATTATAACAGTATTAATAAGTGTCTTTTGGGTTAAACCCTCTATCGAAGAACGGAATATTAAAATCAATACCCTGAGTTTATTATCCGAATCCCTTTTAGCCACTAATAAACCGCGAGATGCACTCATCGAAAGTATTCGCGCCACCAAAGAACTAAAACAGTCTCTCGGCGTGACGGCGGATACCAAAATGCGAGTGATTATGGCATTTAATCAAGCGATTTCGAGTTTCAGTCAGCCGAATACTTTACCCGGACATTCTTCCCCAGTGACTCAGCTTCGATTTAGTCCGGATAGTCAGATGGTGGCTGTCGCTTATCAGGATGGTACAGTAAAGCTGTGGCATCATCGGAGTGATCCCGATAAATCTAACCGAGTTTATACCTTCCAAGAAACAGGCGATCGCATCCTTAATCTTAGCTTTAGTTCTGATAGCCAAACCCTCGCCAGTGCTAGCGCTGATGGTATAATTCAAGTTTGGGATCAAAAGGGTCAACGACAGGGAACTGTAAACGTTGATGCTGATAAGATAACCAGCATCAGTTTTAATCCCAACCGTCAACAAATTGCCGTGAGTACCGATCAAAAGATTCAACTGTGGCAATATCTGGAGAATCAATTAGCGCAAACTTTAACTCGTCCCCATATTTCCCATGTCCGTTTTTCCGCCAACGGAGATAAACTAGCAACTGTAGATCACCAAGGCGCGATCGCACTGTGGCGGTGTCGAGATGGTCAATTACTCCACACCTTTGATACAAGCACTGATTCGATTATCGATATCCAATTTAGTCCCAATAGTCAACTCATTGCCTCTAGCAGTACAGAGGGTACAGTAAGACTCTGGCGTAAAAATGGCACATTGTTGAATATCTTACAACATACCAAACCAGTCACCAGCTTTAGCTTTAGTGCGGATAACCAAATGCTAGCCACGACAAGTACCGATAACCGCGTCAGACTATGGCATCAAAATGGTACATTACTTAAAGCCTTACCGAGTCATAAAAATCCAGTCGCCAAGGTTAGCTTTTCCCCGGATGGTGAACAATTAGCATTAGCGAATCCGGATGGAACAGTTAGCTTGTGGAATTTGAATCTGAACCACCTGTTGCAGCAAGGATGCATTAGCTTAACCAGAAGAGACAATCGTGTTCACACCAAGACTAATTCTGATGCATTCCACCTTTGTCAAAAGTACACTCCTGTAAATATAGATAGATAAACCTTAATCTGTAGGGTGGGTTAGGCGGTGTTCAATTTAGAAAACAAATCATTTAATGATCACTCCGCCGTAACCCACCACCTTATCCTTTATTCAGGGTTAACAAAAGATGAGGGCGAGTCAACAAAATTAATGGATTTCTCCTTAACGATAATGAGGTTAAAAGGGGTACGCATAATGGAAAGCACGTAATGTTCAGGAAGCGCGAGGGCGTTAGGTTACTCAAAAACAAGGCTCCGTCTAGGTTCCAAAGACCCAAACTCTCGTTGACCTGCACCTGATACAACCAGTGTGGGTGAGTGCGATCGCGGCGAAAGTAGTATACCATCTATACTGAAAGGGATAAATTGCTCAAGAATTAAGTATTTAGGAGATTTTTGCTCCTAAAATGCCGTTTTAGCCTACTATAGATAGAATAAGTAGTGGGATACAGATAGGTGAAGAATCATGCTAATTCAACTAACTTTACAAAACTTTTTATCTTTTAGAGATGAAGTTACGTTCAGTATGCTAGGCGTTAACAGTGACCAAAAACATTTAGAACATCTGGCTAACAATGCAGCCGGGAAAGATCGCTCACTGCTACCACTCGCCGCAATTTATGGGGCAAATGCAGCAGGTAAATCAAATCTTATAGAGGCTGTAAAGTTTGCCAAAGATTTAGTTGTAGAAGGAACTAGAAGCACTCAATCAATTCCAGTTATACCATTTAAACTGGGAAATTATAGTCAAAAATCCAGTAAACTTGAATGTATATTTACGTATCAAGGCATCCAGTACTCTTATGGATTTAGATTGAATAGAGAACAAATCTTTGAGGAATGGCTTTATGGTATTCCTCATGACAAAAAACAAGAAATAATGTATTTTAAACGCATTACTTCCTCAAAAAAAGAAACAAACTTAGACTATGGCACGCCTCTTAAAGGTAGAAGTAATAAACGCAAACAATTCCTTGATTTCGTGGCTGAAGGGACTCGCCCTAACCAACTTTTTTTAACAGAAGCGATTGACCGCAACGTTGATGTATTAGTTCCGGTGGCTAACTGGTTTAGAGAAGCACTGACTATTATTCCAGCCGAGGCTGACTATCCGGGATTAGAAATTGGCATTCTCAGTGATGAATCATTTACCGATTTTCTCAGTGAGTTTCTTCGGTTTGCTGGAACAGGGATTGATTCGATCAGCACTGAGGAAGCTGAACTCGATATTGATTATCATTTTCCCACTATACCTAAAAGGGTTATAGATGATTTAATTCAAAATCTTAATGATGCGGATAGAGAAGCACTAGCAATAATAGGGAGTAATAGTCGAGAAAAACGGTATATAATTCGCAAAAATAAAGATGGAAAATTAGGATTGATTCAATTAAAAACTCAACATCGCGATGAAAACGGGAATCCGATTGATTTTACGATTGAAGAAGAGTCAGAAGGCACTCAACGTTTGCTTAATCTTATCCCGACTCTCTTTCTTTTAAAGCAAGAATCTGAAAAAGTAATTTTTTTAGATGAACTTGATAGACGATTGCATCCTTTACTTTCTCATTGTTTTGTGCAAACAGCCATAAACTGTAGAGAAAAGAGTAATCAATTAATTTTTACAACTCATGACACTAATCTCCTCGACTTAGATTTACTGCGACGGGATGAGATTTGGTTTGTTGAAAAGAATCAGCAAGGTGCATCAAGTCTTTATTCTTTAGCCGAATTCAAAATAAGACCTGACTTGAAAATTGAAAAAGGTTACTTAAACGGTCGTTTTGGTGCTATCCCTTTCTTTGGAGACCCACAACGTTTATGATATGCTTTGGCTGGTATTTGATGTAGATCGTTGGACGTCTCAAAATTTAAGCTCAGTTTGTCGTGAAGCTAAACAGAAAAATTATTATTTAGCTATCAGCAATCCCTGTTTTGAAGTTTGGTTGTGTCTACACTTTTCCGATTTAAATCCCCAGGATAAAAGTTGCCAGGATTTCAAGACAAGGCTAAAAGTCCTTTTAGGAAGTTACAATAGTAGTAAACTTGAGCTATCTTTATACGAACCCAAGATCGCAGATGCGGTAGCTCGTGCCAAGCAGCTACATCCAACAGCGACACAAAATTGGCCTCCTACACCAGGAACACACGTATATCGGCTCGTTGAAATTCTTCTACAAAGCTTGAATAAGTGATAGTCCTGATGACACCACATTGCCCTCTCCCTACCGCCAAACCTTACTAAATTAAATTAACCCCCTACGATGAAGACAATGACGCTTAGAAATAGAGTTCCTTCAACTCGTCCAACGATACATCATTTTCAGGTCGCGGATCACGAAAATAGCGATGAATCGGCAACAATTCATCAGGACGACGGGCGTTAGGTGAAGCGAGAATCTCCTCAATTAACTTCAGATAATCTATCGCCGTTGTCCTCCAAGTGTAATGGTTCCATATATGCTCACGACAGGCGTTATGGAACCACTCCCACCGTTGAGAATCACTGAGAACATCTTCTAAACCTTGAGCAATTGCTGCTGGATTCTCTGGATCAATTAAAATACCATAAACCTCATCTCCCTCTCGTAAACTCTCCCTTAACCCACTGTTTTGGGTAACCACTAAGGGTAATCCAGCTAACGCGGCTTCTATCGGACCCAACCCAAAAGGTTCATGGTGAGACGTGAGAGCAAATACAGAATGACGTTGAGCCAAAAATCGATACGCGGCGGCGAGGGCGGGTTGATCTGGGAGGCTAAAGGCACTAATTTTACCCCGTAAGTGATTATTGTTGACAACTTCGCGTAGGGGAATAAGCACCTCTTTTTCTGCTGTATGATTGCTCACTGGTTCCCGCAGTGGGTTGTCTTCTCCCTGAGTAAAAATAACCAGATTAGCTTTTTCTTGCAGCGTTTCACTCTCAGCAAAGGCTTGGACTAAACCCAGATGATTCTTTTTCGGTGCTAATCGACTGGCTGCAATAATCGCTGGCAAATCTCGTCGATCTTCTTTAATATCCCGCGCTAATCGTTCTTGAATTAATTGATAGGTTTCTTCCTCGTTTGGAGAACGGGATTCAAGATCGAACAATGAAGGGTCAACGCCCGGTGGAATTTCGGCAAAACGAGCATCATCGTTGACATCAACTGCCTCTCGATAGGCAGGATGAGCGTATTGTTTAAACCGTTCCTGATCCGTTGTACTGGTAATATTGACAGCCGAGCGATTCATACTCAACCGTTCAGCAACAATGCGGCGTCCGAAGTGATAATACTCATCCGTTTCGGGAATATTTTCGGGCGTGACTTCCAATTTATCCATCTTCAACGCCCCCAAAGAATGAGCGGTAAAGGTGAAGGGAATACCCACTTCAGCTTCAATTAAAACCCCCGATATACCACCATCAGCATAATGGCTGGTCATCACATCAGGGAAATTCCCTTCCTCTCGATAAAATTGGAGGATATTAGGTATCCAATCTTTCACCAGATGTGACCAGAGTAATTCTTTGCGGAGAAATTCTTTCGGTCCAGCCGGTAAGCGGATAATCCGAACATTGGGCGCATCGGGATAGTGATCAAATTTCTCGGAAAATTCAGACCATTCTGGGTCAATAATCTGGCGGGTGAGAATGTCTACGTTGTGACCATGCTTTGCCATCTCCACCGCCACATTTTTCACATAGATGAGCTGACCCCCGAAATCTGGATGTTCTGTCCAGTAACTATCATGGCGATCAAAGTTACCTTGTGGGTTAAGAAATCCAATATGCATAATAAAACTAACTCAAATTAAATTAAGTGTTGGAATAGAGCCAGGGCAATAGTTAGCCAAAAAGCCTCCTCTCATTCAGAAAAGAAGCTTAACCTAATTTATTAGGATAGCGCTGGTTGACGACTATTTAATTCGCTGCGCCAGTAACTCTTGGGCTTTATTAGCGCACTCGGCATTCTGCTTTTTAACATTTTGTAAAAACTGAGCCAGTTCCTGATCGCCAGATTGCTCGGCATCCTGGATATACTCATCGTAAGTAGCTGCACCATTGAGCATGTGATACAACACACTAACCAGGTTATAGTTTGTGTTCTGTACTCCGATAACTTGTTCGCTTTGAGTCGGCATTTTAATTCTCCTTATTTTTTTATCGTTCAATTTCTCTCTCTATCTCTAATTGAGGCTTTGGCTGATCAAGGCAAGGCATTTAACTTAACCCGAATGGCACTGAAATAAGCATTGTCAGCTCTCCAAAACCTTTGATATGCCGTAGGGTGGGCATTGCCCACCAGCCTTAAGTCAATGACATTGAACTTAACCCGACTGCACCACCGAAGCCTTCACTAGGGTAAAACTCCTCAGCGAGGATATTCGTCACTCCTAAGACAGATAAGATATCAAGGCTATTTTTATGTCATAAGGCAGACGTAAAGCAGGCTTCAAATTTATTAAAGTTATGGTTGCCCTAGTCAGGGATTGGATATTATAAGTTGGCTTAGTAGTAATTACTTATTTAGCTATCGATTGATGATATTTTCTCTAGATTTGGGCATGATTCTAATTTTTGCAATATCCCTAATCTAAGCCTTACTCCTCTAAGGCTTATATCCTGAATTTCAAGGGGTTAGAGAACTTTCCCCCTTTGGTTGACGTTCAATAAGAAGAATAATTATGACGACCCAGAATCAATGGCACGAACTCGCTCAACAACTGCGCGTGGATAGTATTCGCTCTACGACGGCGGCGGGTTCTGGTCATCCTACCTCCTCCATGTCGGCGGCGGATTTAATGGCTGTCTTCATGTCCAAGTATTTCCGCTATGACTTTGACCATCCCGATAACCCGAATAACGATCGCTTCATTCTCTCCAAAGGACATGCTTGTCCCTTACTCTATGCCATGCAGAAAGCGGCTGGGGTGATGTCAGACGAGGAGATGATGTCCCTGCGTCAGTTTGGCAGTCCGGTTCAGGGTCATCCAGTTCCCCTGATCCCTGGAATTGAGGTAGCAACGGGTTCTCTGGGACAAGGCTTATCCGTTGGTGTCGGAATGGCTTTAGCAGCTAAGTACCTGGATCAACTTCCCTATCGGGTTTGGGTACTTCAAGGCGATAGTGAAACCGCTGAAGGATCAGTTTGGGAAGCCTTTGATCACGCTTCCTACTATAATCTGGATAATCTGATTCTGACGATTGATGTGAATCGCTTGGGTCAACGGGGTCAAACTGAACTGGGCTGGAATACCCAAGCTTATGCAACCCGGGCGAGAGCGTTTGGTTGGCACGCGATTGAAATCGATGGTCATGATTTTAAGGAGATTGAGCAAGCCTACGGTGAAGCGCTGTCCATCCATAACCAACCTGTCGTCATTATTGCCCGCACCGTGAAAGGCAAGGGTGCCTCTGTGGTAGAAAATCAGAGTGGCTGGCATGGTAAGAATTTGGACGATGAGAAGGCAAAAGCGGCAATTGAGGAATTAGGCGGCGAGCGCAATATTCAGATTTCCGTCCAGAAACCGGAGGACGAGGGAGAACCCGCCACAATGGGCGAGACGCAACCCTTGGAACTTCCCACCTATGATGAAGGCGAGAACGTCGCCACCCGTACAGCCTACGGTAAGGCATTAGCCGCTATTGGCGCATCGCGATCCGATGTGGTTGCGCTTGACGGGGAAGTCAGCAATTCAACCCGCGCCAAATTCTTCGCCAAAACCCATAGCGATCGCTTTTTTGAAATGTTCATTGCTGAACAGCAGATGCTGGGAGCGGCGATGGGATTGCAAGCACGGCATTATAAACCGTTTGTCTCTAGCTTTGGTGCGTTCCTGAGTCGCGCTTATGACTTCGTGCGAATGGCAGCTATTTCTCGTGCCAATATCAAGTTATCGGGGTCTCACGCCGGAATTTCCATTGGTCAAGATGGACCCTCGCAAATGGCATTAGAAGACTTGGCATCCATGCGAGCCGTTTGGAGTAGTACGGTTCTGTATCCCTGTGATGGTAACCAAACCGCTAAACTGGCGGGTCAAATGGTTGACCGGGATGGGATCGTTTACCTGCGGACAACGCGGATGAAAACCCCCGTTATTTATGAAAAAGAGGAAGAATTTCCCATTGGTGGTAGCAAAGTCATTCGGGGTAGCGATCGCGACCAAGTGACGGTGATTGGTGCCGGGGTGACATTGCACGAAGCACTGAAGGCGTATGATCGGCTCAAACAAGAGGGTATCACCGCCCGGATTATTGATGCCTATTCGGTTAAACCCATTGATACAGAAACCCTGCATCAAGCCGCACAAGATACCGAAGGCAACTTGATTGTCGTCGAAGATCATTGGCTGGAAGGTGGCTTAGGTGCCGCCGTACAGGATGCCTTTGCTGGTGTTAATACTGCACCCACCTATCAAGGTTCTCAACTGCGATTAATTAAGTTAGCGGTACAAAATATGCCCGGTTCTGGCAAACCCCAAGAACTGATGCATGAGGCAAAAATTGACGCCGATGCCATCGTTGAAGCCGCGCGATCGCTCGTTAAGCAACCCGTTGGCGCATAACTCATATCTCGCATCATTCGCGTTAATCAGCCAGTGGTTTAAACCACTGGCTAAAAGCGAAAGTCGTCTAAAGACGACTGGATAATATAGCAATCGCCATAGCTCGATGTGTCTACTGCTATACTTTTAATCTGAAGTTCCCCCAGCCAAAAAATCGGAACTGCCTCATTGTGTGGCTTTCCGCTATTTTTTAGTAGCTGTTATGCTTATGTACAATCGTGCTCAACCTTGATGTAGCGTGGGTTTCCACAGTGACTCACCACCTAGTTTTTATGAGGTTTTAGTTGCCCTACTCATATTTTTATTTCGCCATTTTTCTACAGTTTGTTTAACGGCTTCTATTTCCTCAAAATCTACCCGCATCACAGCCGTCTCAAATTCCACACCCAACGCTGTACTAACTTCCAGGATTTCTACAAAACTGGCACATTGATAATCGGTGTCTTCATACTGCTTAACTCGTTGCTGATCAATTCCTAACAAATAAGCCAGTTCGTTTTGACTCATTTTGGCAGCTATCCTGGCTTTAATTAAAGCATCGGGCAGCTTATTTAAATTCTCAACTTTAATTTTAATTGGCTGACCTTTATCACAATTAGTCAGTCTTTCATATTCAGCAATTTCTTCTTTTAACTCGTTAACTTGACTCTGATAGGAGTCTCTATGAAGCTGCCAGCGTACTGGTTCAGCTTTCAAGTTTTCATTACTATCCAATTCGGCGACAGACTGTTCAAATCGCCGCAACCAATCTAAGGAGTAGTGATATTGCTGCTCATTTTTTATCATTACGGTATCCACCTCTGTAAATCTATAGCTATAATCCCTTTGCGCGTATTCGTTCTGGTGTCAAATTGAAAAAAATCTAAATAGACTGTTCCAGCATCATTAGCTGGGTAATTAGCGGGAAATATTTCACCTTTATACTTACTTTTTTGTTCAGCACGTCGCAGGGCAGAGTTATATAAAGTAGGAGCAATGGATTTCAGGTAATCTATATCAACCCCATCATCGTCCCAACAGGCATCAAAATCACCAGGGTTGGGTTTACTGGTGACAAAACTACCATCAATATAAATAGTTCGACAACCTGCGGCTTTTAATTGGGTCATTGCCAGTTCCAGACCATCTATCATACGTTGTCTCCTCAACGTTGTACCAAATCTCTGCTGAAACTCTTCCCATTCGCCAAAATGAACTCCTGGTAGTAGATTGCCGTTTTCATCGAATTCTGGAATCACTTCCTCACATCCACGCCACAAATCGATTGTCTGGCTTTTAAGCGTACCACAATTATTCTTATACATTAGGAAAGAAAAATCTGTCCAGACTTAGTAGGCTAAGTCTGGAACATTAATCCTATGAGGTTATAACTTGCTGAATCGGAATCTCGATCCAAAATTCAGTCCCTTTCCCTGGAGTGGAGGTGCAATGAAGAACACCATGATGATGTTCGACCACAATTTGATAACAAATTGTCAATCCTAAACCAACCCCTTGTCCAACTGCTTTGGTGGAAAAGAACGGATCAAATAGCCGTGCTTTTACCTCATCTGTCATTCCTGGTCCATTATCGGCAATTTGAATCACAATTCGGGGACAATTCACTACAGATGGTTTCTTGTCCTCATTCTGAATATCTAGCTGCGAGTCTGGCTGATGTGAGGAATCTGGAGAGCCTTCTAATAACCCAGTGCGAATAGCAATGATTGGTGCAGGATAATCAGGATTGTCTTTAAAAGACTGCTCCAAAACATCGATCGCGTTGTTGAGAATGTTCAGAAACACCTGGTTAAGTTGTCCAGGATAACAGTCTGCCTCTGGCAACTCACCATACTCCGTCAACACTTGAATCTCTGGCTGGTTCCCTTTGGGTTTGAGGCGATGTTGCAACATCAGTAAGGTACTCTCAATTCCCTGATTTAAGTCAGCCTGTTTCATCTCGGCTTCATCCAGGCGGGAGAAGTTGCGTAAGCTGAGGACAATAGAACTAATCCGATCGGTTCCCCGTTGCATAGAACGCAGCAGTTTGGGTAAGTCATCGGCGATAAAGTCAACATCAATGAGTTCCTCTTGCTCGGCAATAGCCGCCGCCGGATTGGGATAATGCTCTTGATAAAGGCGTACCAGATTCAAGAGGTCATAAAAATAGGCACTGGCGTAGGTCAAGTTATTGTGAATAAAATTAACTGGATTATTCAGTTCATGTGCCACACCTGCCACTAATTGTCCTAAACTGGACATTTTTTCACTCTGCACAAGTTTGGCTTGGGTGGCTTGAAGCTGATTTAGAGTTTGTTCAAGTTCTTGGGTTTGGGCTTGGGCAATCTCAGCGCTTTCACGGGCTTGGGTGTAGAGGGAGGCTTGATCGAGTGCGATCGTTAGTTGAGCGACAACCGCTTGTAACAGTTCCACCTCACTATTATCCCAGGGACGTTGTTCTGTCCCGTGAATACAACTAATCGCGCCAATGTCTCCCGCCCGGGTTTTAATCGGTAGGGACAAGATTGAGGTATATCCCTGTCGGGTTAAAAACTGTTTTAGGATCGGGTCATCACAAGTTTCCACATCATCAACCTGAACAATTTCTCGCTTGAGAATCCGCTGGGCAAGGGGGGCTATTTGCTCGGTTGAATGTTGACCGATAGAGCTGGATAAATCAGGTGTTCTGGCTTCTTTGACTACATCCCAATGGGGGGGTTGTGCTTTGAGTCGATACCAGAGAAATTGACAGCGATCGATTTTGAGTAGCGTGCGAATCGATTCTACTGCTGTTTCCAGGATAGTATGAAGTTCTAGGGAGTTGCGAATTTGATTGGCAAGTCCAAAAAGCAGAGATTCGCGACGGCTGAGTAGTTCTGAACGCGCCCAATATTGATCAATGGCAACGGCAATGGCATTGGCAACCCAGCTAAAGGTACGCCGAGATTCTGAGTTAAGGGATTGATTCCCCAATAACATCATGCCACTCATCAGCCGATCTTCCACCACCGCCGCCAGTGCGGAAATCCGGCTGTGGCTGGGTGGGGCGGGGGTTGTGGGCATCGCTGGGGTATGGGTTAATCGGGAAAGGCGAGATCCTAAGCCCAAGGGTTTAAATGGGTTTGCCTGTTTTGCCACAGCTAAGGGGTTCATCTTCAAGGTGTGAGGTGTGGCTTTGTGGTGTGATTCTGCGGCGGGCTGGGCTTGATTAATCTCCCGCGAGACAAGGACAAGTTCGGTTACCTGATTGGTTTGAGGATGGCAGATAGGATTGATCGTGCTTTCTAGCCACCGATAATCACCGCTTTGATGACGGATGCGGTAGCGAATCGGCTGCTGGTGTTGGCAATCCGTTGGGTTGGAGTAGATCTGTTTAATCGCGGTGACATCTTCAGGATGCACCAACTCGTAAATGGAATGTCCCACCAACTGATCAGATTCGTATCCTAAGAGGGTACGACAAGCGGGTGAAGCATATAAATAGACCCCATCTGTCCGATGTTGAGAAATCAGATCGGGAGACTTCTCAACCAGTAATCGGTAACGGCTTTCTCCCTGATTCAACTCCTGCATTGCCTGTTGGTGATGCCATTGTTCCAGTCGCAGGGCAATTAAATTCGCGATCGCGCTGGCAAAGGTTTTGTCTTGAGGCGTCCACTCCCTCGGACTGGATACGCTTTGTTCGTAGCTAATCATACCGATCATCTGTTCGTTTTGCCAGATCGGTACATCCAATCGCCCCAGCAAGAGGGGATTGGTAAGACAACAACACGTCTTCGGCAATACAGGTGGACTGATATCTTTTCCCTGGCTTTGTCCTGGGGTTTTGTCCCAGCCATGATAGTGTTTACCGTCCTCATACCGTTCCACACAATTAAGCTGGGAAGCTGCATCGTTGTACAACCATACGCTGACTCGCTCAACGTCTAATGCATTGGCGGCGGCTTTTGTCAAGTCACAAATTACGGTGGTCAAATCTTCGGCGTTGAGTCTCTGAGATTGAGTCAACTCGAATAACACCATCGTTTGGTTTTGCCAACGTTTGGTGTTGTTAATTTGAGCATCGTTTGCCAATTCCTTTGAACCCCTACTCTGCTTTCTAGTTGCAATCACTTAATCTATTTGTTTTAGCAGCAGCATCCTGAGTAATAATTTGGTTGATCGGGGCGTTGAGTTCGGTGAGATAGCAACGTTCCCTCAAAAAATTACCCACATATCGCATAGATGTTCTCTCTCTCCTTCTGCGTGGAAGCGGCGACTTTCGAGCGTTAGTCCTCAGCCGCTATTCCCTACACCCTGTCTTTGGTTTCTTCCCACTAATCTGTTGACATTACAGATGAGATTACAGAAATTTACGACTCTCTTAGTAAATAACCCTAACCTAAAACGCTAGCAATGTCAGCTTTTGCGTAAGTAACTTTTTTATACCTGTCCTATAAATTAATTTAATTAATTAATTAAATCTCCCAGCATCGTGAGTGATTTACTCAGACTCTCCTCTGGGAGATTGCTCTCACTACAGCCAACGTATTACGAAAATTTTATTTTGTATTACAAATAGTGTTGTATGAGATAGTTGAATGAGAGAGTCTAGGGACACATAAGCGTCTGAGTTATGAATAGTAGATGCACCCTGTTTACCCAACCTCTGTTAACCATCTCTCAACCAGGGTCGGAACCTGTAGCTAACAGAGGCTTTCTGTAACAACGGCGATTTAAGAAAATCTTTTGGTGCCGCTGTAATACAGTTGGGTCATACAAACCATCATACACAGTTGGAAACGTAAATATGGGTATAAGTTTACGTTTGTTAATATTACGTTGTATTACGCAAGCTTTTTCAGTCTGGCAGAAGGGGGGATGGGGTGAGGGGGAGATGGGGGAGCTGGGGGATTAGGGGGAGCTGGGGGAGCTGGGGGAGCTGGGGAAGGGGATTACCAATGAACCATTAACCATGAACAATCAACAAAGAGCGTAGCTTGCTTCTTTTCGGGAAGCGAGTATGACGAATGACATCAAACGTATTTTTGCAAGAAGAGGCTTAACTTCTGCTTCGTCGCCTCTGGCGCTTTGTCGAGTGGGGTCAAAATCGCGTACTTTAACGCTGAGTGTGCCTCGGATGGGGGTGGATTTTGGGCAAGACGCCGCACGGTTTGTTGAATCACCTGTTGAGCATTCGTCGCATTGCGCCGTAAATTGCCAATCACCATTTCTACGGTTACGCTGTCATGATCGGGATGCCAGCAATCATAATCGGTGACTAGGGCTAAGGTGGCGTAGGCGATTTCTGCTTCTCGCGCTAGTTTTGCCTCCGGTAAATTCGTCATCCCAACCACCGTTGCGCCCCAACTACGATAGAGATGGGATTCAGCTTGAGTGGAAAAGGCGGGTCCTTCCATACAGATGTATGTGCCACCGCGATGCAGGGTGACATCAGTTAACTGTAAGCTAGCCACCGCATCAGCTAAAACCTCGGCGAGTTGATGACATACGGGTTCAGCAAAGCCAATATGTGCCACAATCCCCTCACCGAAAAAGGTAGATACACGATTTTTGGTGCGGTCAATAAATTGATTGGGTATGACCATATCTAAAGGTTTGGCTGCTTCCTGGAGGGAACCCACGGCTGAGGCGGAAATCAGATACTTAACGCCCAACTGTTTCATCGCGTGGATATTGGCGCGAAAGGGTAATTCAGTGGGCATGAGATGATGGTTACGACCATGACGAGCGAGAAAGGCGACGGGGGTTCCTTCTAGAGTCCCGACAATTAAAGCATCAGACGGCTTGCCAAAGGGGGTATCGAGTTGCACCTCTTGCACATCTTTGAGGGCATCCATTTGGTAAAGTCCGCTACCGCCAATAATACCAATCGTTGCCTGTACCATTCTGCCTACCTTTTGCTGCTACAATGCCCAGATATTGTATCGGGAAATGGGTCGCGATCGCTCAATTTGAGTTATTCCCTTATGAGTAACCGCCACTGGCTAAAGATTACCGAATACCTTTTCCTCGCTGCTTCAGGATTGGGAACGGTTATCGCCGCCGCCACTCAGCAGGCGGTTTACGCCGCCGCACCGATTACGATTACTCTGGGATTGAATCTAGCTAATCGAGGGCGATTCTATCAGAAGACTCATCAACAGACAGAAACCGCGATCGCACAACTCCAGCAACGAGTTACTAACTTAGACTCTCTCCCATCCCAGATTACGGAGTTACAGAGTGCGATCGCACAACTTCAGGATACTGTGGATCAATTAACTAGGGAAAAGACCCCTCCCCAAACCCCTCCCCGCGTCGGGGAGGGGCTTTCATACTCCCCCTTCCGTGCCACAAAAGCGAAGCATCCTCTCTCCTCCCCCGTGCAAAAACAGCGAAGCAACATCTGGTCTCCCCCTTTTGAAGGGGGACGGAAGGGGGATCTAAAAGGGGGGAACGAGGGGGGTTTGGAAGGGGGCTGGGGGGTTAGGTTTTCCCAATTCCCAACCCCAGAACCGATTAACCCCAATTCTCCCACGATAGAAGTTCAACCGCTTTTACCAAACACCATTCCCCGATGGCAATGTGTCAACACCCTCACCGGAAATTTAGCGCCAATTACCACGCTTACACTTCATCCAGACGGGCAAATTATCGCCACTAACACGATTAACAATACAATCCAATTGTGGGATATTCAAACTAAACAAAAACACCTCATCCTTAAAGGACATTACCACCCAGTTTTATCCATTTCCTTTAATCCTCACGCACAAACCTTAGCCAGTGGAAGCGCGGATCATACGATTAAGCTGTGGGATACTCGTACTGGACAGCAGAAACGTAGTCTAAAGGGCTATTTTTACTATTTTCTCGCCGTCGCCTTTAGTCCCGATGGTTTAACCTTGGCAAGTGGGAGTGCTGACTGTACTGTTAAACTTTGGGATGCTAATACGTTAGCCCAAAAACGCATTTTTAAAGGACATGGGGACAAAGTTCATACAGTAGCCTTTAGTCCCGATGGACAAATCCTGGCGAGTGGGAGTCGGGATGGCATGATTAAACTCTGGGATGTGCGTTCCTCTGTTCGCAACGATACGATCACACTCAACGGACATCAAAGGGGAATTTATGCGGTCATATTTAGCCCCGATGGACAATGGCTGGCGAGTGGAAGTGCAGACTGTACAATTAAAGTATGGGACATGAGAACTGGACAAGAAAGGTATACATTAAAGGGACATACTGATCAGGTGCGCTGTCTTACCTTCAGTCTGGATAGTAAAATCTTAGTCAGTGGAAGTTGTGACCAAACCCTGAAACTCTGGAATCTGGAGGATGGGGAGTTAATTGACACTTTATCTGACCATGCAGGGGCGGTGACATCCGTGGTTTTCAGTCCTGATGGACAGCGATTGATTAGTGGGAGTAGCGACAAAACCATTAAGATATGGCGTAGGCTTGAAGAGTGCGATCGCGCCTGAACTCCAGTCCAGTCAACCTTGCGCTGCGATCGCGATTCTATCTGTCAATAACTTGATCACATAATACAATGTTTTATAGTCCCCTCTTCTCTATAGCTAACCTCAAGAATTGTAAACTCTTTTCTTTGATATTACCCCTATTACTCTGTAATTCCATAAATAAAGTAGGTGCTATATATGACTTTTATCAACCCCAAAACAGACTTTGCTTTCAAAAAAATATTCGGCTCTACCGATAGTAAAGACATCCTGATTAGCTTTTTAAATGCGCTTCTATACGAAGGTAATCCAACCATCGAAGACTTAGAGATTATCGATCCGTATTTGCCGCCGAGTATTCCTGGTCTAAAAGACACATTTTTGGACGTTAAGGCGAAAATTACTGGAAACAAAATCGTTATCATTGAAATGCAAGTCTTAAATGTCGTTGCTTTTGATAAACGAGTTGTCTTCAATGCTACTAAAACCTTTGCGACTCAACTTAAATCTGGGGAAGGATACTCTAAGCTGAATTCTGTCATTGCTTTAACAATTACAGACTTTCAGATGTTTCCCCATCGAAATAAAGTCATTTCCCGATTTACTTTTACCGATATGGAGGATTTATTCATATATCCGGAACATCCTTTAGAATTGATTTTTGTAGAGTTGACGAATTTTCAGAAAGATTCAAATGAATTAGAAACATTAACCGATAAATGGATTTATTTCATGAAACAAACGAGCAACTTAGACAGTGTACCGGAAACAATGGATGAAGTTGCTGCTATTCAGAAAGCGTTTAGAATTGCTAATCAAGCGAACTTAAGTCTGGAAGAGTTGGAAACGCTAGAAAAGCAGCAGATGTTTCTAGAAGACCAACGTGGCGCTATTTTGAAAGGCATTGAACAAGGTTTAGAACAAGGTTTAGAGCAAGGTTTAGAACAAGGTTTAGAACAAGGTTTAGAGCAAGGTAAACAAGAAGGGGAAATTGGATTAATCTTGCGTTTATTAGAACGTCGTATCGGAGCGATCGCGCCGGAACTGCAAACCCGCCTGCGTCAATTATCCTCTGGGCAATTAGAAGTATTAGCCGATGCTGTCCTAAGCTTCACTGATGTTACCGATTTAACCAGTTGGTTGCAAGATAATACCCAGAGTTAAACTGAGAGTAATAAGGGACGCGATCGCTGTCTCTGTCGGCAGTGGGCGGAAGGTTTACTATAGATACATACAGTACACTCGTGCATTCCTACGGCTTGGATTCAAATGACACATGACATAAACAAATGACATAAACAAATTATGAGCTACTGTCTCAACCCTAAATGCCTACAGCCTCAGAACCACGAGGGTAATCGATTTTGCCAAAGTTGTGGGTCAAATTTGCTATTGAGAGAGCGTTATCGGGGGCTGCGATTAATTGGACAGGGGGGATTTGGTAGAACGTTTTTAGCGGTGGATGAGGATAAACCGTCTAAGCCGCATTGTGTGATCAAACAATTTTATCCTCAAGCTCAAGGAACCGATACTGTCCAGAAAGCGGCGGAACTTTTTGAGCAAGAAGCGGTGCGTCTTGATGATTTGGGCTACCATCCCCAAATTCCAGAACTGTTTGCCCATTTTAATCGGGATAATCGCCAGTATTTGGTACAAGAATATATTCCTGGGTACGATTTAGCTCAAATGTTAATCGCTCAAGGTGCTTTTACTGAACAGCAAATTCGAGACTTACTCAATAGTTTGCTGCCATTGCTAGATTTTATTCACAATCATAATGTTATTCATCGGGATATTAAGCCAGCCAATGTGATTTGTCGTTCTTGCTCCAATTTCCAGGGAGCCAGGAAAGGACAACTGGTACTTGTGGATTTTGGTGCGGCTAAATTTGCCACGATTACTGCTCTCACTCGCAAAGGAACAATTATTGGTTCGGCTGGCTATGCGGCACCGGAACAGGCATTAGGTCAAGCGTTTTTTGCGAGTGATTTGTATAGCCTGGGTGTAATTTGTATTCATTTGTTGACTCGACGCCATCCCTTAGAACTTTATTGTGTGAATGAGGGAGATTGGGTGTGGCGAGATTATTTAACTACGTCCCTGAGTCCTGAATTAGAGCAAGTTCTCGATAAATTGTTGCAACGTCCTGTCCGGCGGCGCTATCAAAAAGCGCGAGATGTTTTACAGGACTTGAATCCTGATTCACTGACGACACGTCACCGCTATTTTGCCCAAGTTCAAACGTTAACTATACCGACAATTTATCAACTTATTCCTCAGAAAAAAACGTGGAAATGCATTCATACGCTCATCGGTCATTCAAGTTCGGTTTGTTCAGTGGCAATTAGTCCGGATGAACAATGTCTGGCGAGTGGAAGTTTTGATAAAACGGTTAAATTGTGGAATCTTCAGACAGGGGAACTGTTGCATACGTTGATCAAACATATAAAACCTGTGTTGTCGGTGGCGTTTAGTCCTGACGGTCAAATTCTTGCCAGTGGTAGTGTTGATGACACAATCGAATTATGGCAGTGGCAATCCGGTTTTGTAAGCTGTACGATCGCGGATTATTTCGATGCGAGAGTGTCGATTTGTTTGGCAATAAGTCCTGATGGGCAATTAATAGCAAGTGGTAGCGATCGCCAAATCATTAAAGTTTGGCAAATTGAGACTGGCACTTTACTCTATACATTCCGCCATTTACGCGGAATTAATTCAGTTATTTTTAGCCCTGATGGGCAATTACTGGCGAGTGGAAGTAGTGATAATACGGTGAAGTTATGGTGTCTGGATAATGGTGAATTAGTAAATACTTTTACAGGTCATGAACGGGATGTCAATTCTGTGGCGATTGACCCCCAGGGGAAAATACTTGCCAGTGGTAGTAGCGATACGACGATTAAATTATGGCATTTAGGCAATGGTAAACTCTTGGCTACTCTCAGAGGACATGCGGATTGGGTGCGAACTGTAAAATTTAGTCATAATGGACGAATGTTGGTTAGTGGTAGCGCTGATACCACAATTAAGGTGTGGGATTTGCATGGTGGTAAAGTGGCGGCGACGTTAGCGGGACATACCAGTGATGTGAATTCGATTGCATTGAGTCAAGATGGAGAGATGATTATTAGTGGGAGTGGCGATGGCACAATTAAGATTTGGCGATATCAATAAGGTTGTCATTTGTCATTCGTCATTTGTCATGGGTTAAGAAACGGGAAAAATAGAATTTATTATAATTCAGATAATTCGTAATTTTCATGGATCAGTTTAATCAGTATTATGTAATTTTGGGACTGCAACCGGGTGCGTCTTTAGAGGAAATTAAACAAGCCTATCGGGAATTAGCTAGACGTTGGCATCCGGATCGTTTTCCTGATGATCCGCAACGACAAGCTAAAGGACAAGAGAAACTTAAAAAAATAAATGAGGCTTACCAAAATCTGAAGTCATACACTCCGGTGTTACCTCAGCCAGAGGTTGACCAGGATGTGGATGCGACAACCTATTACCAGTGGGGAATGGAACTGGCAAAGGATTGTCAATATCAGCAAGCAATCGACTATTTTAGTAAAGCGATTTGGCTGGATATTGACTTGGTTAAAGCCTATAAATATCGCGGACTGGCGTATTCTCAACTGGGCGAACACCGACAGGCGATCGCGGATTTTAATCAAGCGGCTAGTCTGTATTGGCAACAACAAGATTTGCGAGAGTATCAAGATGTACTTTTCTGCATTAGTAAGCTACAAAATGTAGTCTTGCAGCCACTCCAGCAGAACTGGCGCTGTGTTCATACTCTTAAAGGTCATACCTACTTTGTCTACGCCGTTGCGATTAGTCCAGATCGAGAAATAGTGGTTAGTGGTAGTACAGATGGAAAAATTAAATTATGGGATGTGCAAACGGGAAAGGAACAGCAAACTCTCAAAGGGCATGCCGGTAGGTTTGGCTATGTTCAATCCATTGCGATTAGTCCCGATGGGAAAATGTTGGTGAGTGGGGGGAATGATAAAATGATTAAACTTTGGCAACTTAGTACCGGGAAGGAACGGCGAACCTTAACCGGACATTCCGGTTTATTTGCTGGGGTTAAGTCGGTAAAAATTAGTCCCGATGGTAAGTTAATTGCCAGTGGTAGCGATGATAAAACGATTAAACTTTGGTCTCTGGCTAAGGGGCGAGAACTACGCACCTTTAAGGGTCATACTGCTGGAGTCAATGGGGTGGCGATTAGTCCAGATGGCAAGATTCTTGCCAGTGGGAGTAGCGATAAAACAATTAAATTATGGCAGGTAGGAAAGGCGCGGGAATTGCATACACTTACAGGTCATCATGATACTGTAAATGCAGTATCATTTAGTTCCGATGGGCAGATTCTTGCCAGTGGGAGTGCCGATGGAACGATTAAACTCTGGCAACTCAGTAGTGGACGAATACTGCGAACGTTAAAAGGGCATCATGATCGGGTTAATGCGGTAGCATTTAGTCCCGATGGGCAGATTCTTGCTAGTGGTAGCGCTGATAAAACGATTAAATTGTGGCAGATTAGAAAAGGGCGGAAACTTCGCACCCTCAAAGGTCATACGGCTGCTGTACATGCCCTGGCGATTAGTTTAGATGGGCAAATTCTTGTCAGCGGAAGTGCGGATAAAACGATTAAGATTTGGCGATGCGATTGAATTATGAATTTGAATTCCCTCCCCTTTCCATTGCAGCCGCAGGTACAGTCGATCAGGATCAGGTGAGAGTCTTGCAATCTATAACTCTCCTTGCCAAAAGCAAGGGTGGCTCAAATCGAGTTAGCAACCTTTGCCTTAGTTGCCATTCTTGCAATCAAGCCAAAGGAAATAAATCTGTTGAGGAATTCCTCAAGAAAAAACCAGAAATCCTCAAGCGAGTATTGGCTCAAGCTAAAGCACCACTTAAGGATGCTGCCGCTGTCAATGCTACCCGATGGGAACTATACAGAAGACTTCAATCAACTGGCTTACCTGTAGAAGTTGGCTCGGGTGGGCGAACCAAGTTCAACCGACAAACCAGAGGGATTGAAAAGCACCATTGGACAGATGCTGCCTGTGTAGGGGCATCTACGCCAGAAAAACTTTTGCTAAACGGAGTAAAACCTTTAGTTATTAAAGCTAAAGGGCATGGTAGGAGGCAGCGCTGCGGCACTAACCGTTACGGATTTCCTGTTCGTCATGCTCCTTCTCGAAAGTTTTTCTTATGTTTCCAAACAGGTGATTTGGTCAAAGCTAATGTCCTGAATGGAAAGTATGCGGGAACCTATACGGGTCGAATTGCTATTCGATTTAAGCCAAGTTTCAAATTAACTACAGGAGGTAAAAGTTTTGATGTGCATCCTAAATATTTGAAAACAATTCATCAGGCTGACGGTTATGAATATACATCTTGAAAACTTCGTAAGGGTTTGAGGCTTGTTTACAAAACTTAGTACAGTGCCGTTTTCTTTTGTCCGACTACTTAGAGACGTTCCCTGAGAATGTCTCTACAACGTTTTGGGCAGGGGGCAGAAGGTTTATTACGGATGCGTGATGGTTTAGGCAGTTATACCAAATCCGGGTTAGCTACCCCTGTTATAACCCAGTCCGCGCAGGCGGACTTTGTTTGTGTAGCAGCGATTTCAATCGCCTCTTCTTGCTATCGCTGTCACTGTCACGCTGTCACGCTAGTAGTCAACCCAAGATTGTAAGGGGCTAAAGCCCTTACTACATACAAACTCCCCATCCCCCGTCATCCCTGATGATGTGCCAAAATTGTTAAAACGGATGAGT
>CAKZMA010001317.1 GCA_937127375.1 uncultured Coleofasciculus sp.
GACCCCGCCTTAGTTCTCCGGGAAATGTACCGACAGCAAACGGCATCGAACTAAGGAGCGTTATTGCTGTAGTAGACGTTAACTGTTCTGGCAATTCACTGATATCTGCCTTCAAAAGCCGAATTCCCTAATGTAACCCACTCATAATTATCCCATCTTTAGCTCGCATATAAAGCACAGGTGTGGCAAAGTCGGGCTTATCTAGTCCGACTTCTATGGAAATGGCATTACGGGTACTCTGGATAGCAGCATCTAAAGGCCAATCTAGGGCAAGGGTACGATAAAATTCGTCGGCAAATAGTTTGGCAGTGCTGTCGAGGATAGAATATTGCATAGCGATGATGGCGGGTATGCCGCGTCGCACAAGATTCGGGGCGATGCCTGCAAAGACTTGGTTGGAGGATACTGCCGCACCTTGACAAGAATTTAACACAGCCAAACCTAGGTTACGGTTGCCTAAAAACAAGTTGGCAAAGCCTTCATCGTCTAAGAGTTTGGATTTATTATCTTGATCAACAAGAGCAATGAACCCCTTATTGTTCTTAAAGACGCCGTGACCAATGAAGTGGAAGACGTTGTAAGGCTTCTGGCGTAATTTCTGGTTAATGTTGCGGATAGTGGCTTCTGGTAGCACATCTAACTCAATCTTACCTGCCTCTATATGTTGTGTGAGTGCTTCACGGATGAGGTTTTCTTCGTCAGCGACATCTAATGGGATGAGGTTAGTTGGACTAGAGATAACCAGCAAAACTTTCAGGGGGAGGCTAGCAGCTTTGAGTTCTCGCTTTTTTTGAGGAATGTCAATATACCGTGACAGGGCAGTTTGAGTGTTATTGGCGAGAAAGGTGTTAGTGCTTTGCTCGTAGAGAAATTCCCAGGGGAGAGCGGCGAGTTCTGGGGATTCAAACACCAAGCGCAAGCGCACGTCGTATTTGTTCTCTTCAGCGCCTGCTAGGGTAGCTCGAAATTGACCGTGAATCTTAGCGGGGAAAAGCGCTTGATAGAGTTCACTTCCCAGTGATTTGAGCAGTTCAGTATTTGTTTGCCGATGCTCAATCAATCCCAGCGTCAGCCTAATTTTGTTCATATCTAACTGGAATTCATCCCACTCCTCACCTTGTTCTGAGGAAGCGCGAATCTTGCGATCGCTTGTTACCAAGAGTTGAAAGTCGTAGTAATTCATGGTGTTTGGCTCGTTGATAATTTCTACGCTAGATTGCAGCTTGATAATCTGGTCTTCTATAGTGTCGGTGTCAGACCGCAATCTTGACAAAGCGGCTAGAAGCATCTGCATATCAGCCATATTAGGTGCTTCAATATCAGATGGCTGACTAAGTTGAGATTGAAGTTGCTGAGTTACAGTATGAATGTTATCGCAGGCAGAATTCAGCCATTCAACAGCTTTTTGAGGACTATGGAGGATTTGTTCGTAATCATCCCAGGTTGAATCGATAATTTGAGTGATAGTTCTTTTTAGAGAAAAGTAAAGGACTGCTGCACGAACACTATCCTGTGGCGTATTGGAGCAGGTAATGCAGTCTTCAAGTAGTGTTTTATCAATCGATGGCTCGATTTGGGTTAATTTCAATGCGTCGGCAAAAGTGGGTGAAACGCTACAAAACCATTTGACTAATGCCAGTTCATAAACCGTCATATCCTTGACAAGGGGGAAAATTATCGGTTTCCAAGTCAATGAAACAAGCTGTGCAGCATAGGCGCTGATTAGGAATGTCCAAAAGTCGCTATGGATTAATCGTTGCTCTCCCTCAACTAAAATATCCTGCAACCATCTTGACTGTTCAGGTTGATATTTATAGCAGTAATTAATACCGACAGCAATACCAAGCAATTCTGTGGGACGATAAAAAAATGAAGTCCGATCTATAGGAAAAGCCTCCCGACCTGAGAGTCTAACTAATCCATTTGCCCAACTTTCCAGAAAACTTTCACTAAACCGTCTTCCACAGGCAAGACTATAGCCTACTGTTGCGAGAACAGGAGCGTGACTAAAACGGTTTGAATCTAAACTATCAATGTCTGCATCGTTGGCTACCTCAAAGGGAAGTTGGCTGTTTGTCTGATGGAAAACATAGTGAGCAAAGCCACTCTCTGGTGATTCTCTGTGATAATTCACCTGTAAATACTGCCCCAGGTTGTCCAACTGGAAACTGAAACTTTTCCTAATCGCATCTATCATAGGAACCACTTACTTGCACGAAGTTTAATATTGAGCATTTCAGGTGACCATCCCCGAACATTTCTTAGACGGGCAAGTAACTTAGCAATCAGTTCGGAATAATAGATGGTTACAGGATCAGATGCAGGCAATAGCGATCGCCAAGATAGTGATGTAAACTTTAGCACTTGTTCACTTAGATATGTGAGGTCATAATAGGTGGATTGTGGATGCAGATGAATAAGTAATGGTGTTGGTAAAGGTGAGCTAGAGCGCTTAATAAGCCTTGGACTATTGGTACTTAAAAGTCGCGTGTAACGTCCAAGTTGCAGAATGATACCCCGCTCCGGTGCATAGATTCCTTTTTTTGTACTACTTCTCCCCCGGATACCTTGCTGGGATTTATCCAACATTATAAATGGATGATCGTGAGATATGGTTAAAAATGCAAACTCAATATTCTGTTCTCTACCAATTTGAGCAACACACTGAGCAATAATTTCTGCGACATCAATATTCTTTAAAGGTCTGGCTGCATGGAACACCAGACGTACTGTATCATCACGTTGCCAATTATTTCGAGTTTTGATTTCCTGCAAAATTGACAGGGTTGATTGCCTCAACATATCCGGATACTCATCATAGAAACACTCTTTGGAAAGATTTCCCAAAATGTAATTTCCATCAGCTCGAAATACTGTAGTAATACCGACGAATCGCTGTTTAGCTGTAAAGCGACTTCCCGATAACTCACATGCTCCAATTCCAATAACAAGTTCGTCACTGATGGTCTGATCGTGATCAACAGTCCAAGGTAAGCCATTCATTTTGGCATAAAGTGCAACAGTCAAGTTTTGTAGCGTATACTGTAGCTCCCTATGCGATTGACTGATTGTTGCAAAGCGAACATCCTGGGATGGAATACCTGCCATTAGTAAAAGTGATTTGGAGTAAAGATAGGGATTTTCGGAATCAGGAAGACGTGCGTGGTTATCAAGAAGTACGACGATTGCGGCATCGGGCATAACTTCTCGATTTTTTAACGTCTGCTCAATAGTATCTCGATAGAGAGTAGCTGGAGGTTTAGTGGTGTTTTTGAACCAAGGAATAGACTCTAATATAAATCTTGGATTAACCAGACCGAAAATTTTAGCAAATCCGCCAGTATACCGAGATGATTCTTGCCAAGATACATCACCATATTCATTAATTTTTTTCTTTTGAAAGCTGATACCGTCCCGTAAGGATCGAATAAAATTTTCAACTGTACCTTTCACGGTATCAGGAAAGAAAACAACTATTTCTGGAGTTTTCTTAGAAAAGTTTTCCCGACTGAACGGTCCGTAATGGTTAATACCCTTCCAAGCAAAAGGTGCTTTCTTCGTTCGTGCAGCATCAAAGCAGTATTCAACGGCAGAAGCAGTAATTACAGACTGATAGTCCTTAGTATTGATGGCAGGAATTCTCTCCCCGATTGCCCCTTGTAAATCTGGTGCAATTTGGAGAGGAGATTTTTTAACTAAAAACTGTTGCATTTCAGTGAGCGTTTGGTCGAGAGCGGGTCCAGTCAATAACTGACTTTCTTGGTCATCTAGTGCAGACTTAAAGGATTTATACTGATCTTTAAGTATAACTTTTAGACAACGGCTAAATGAAAATTTAGATCCCTCTAACCAGACTTCTTTCTCAGGAATTGAGTCTATATCGTCGAAGGCTTCAGAGAGATAAACAATTTGATTGGAAATATAATTAATGCGTCCGACTAAAAGTCTTTTACCAGGGACACGAGAACGACGAACAACATACAAATCTTGAAGCTCAACACCTTCATTTTGAAGGGAGCTTAAGGATGCCTGAATTTGCCAATTGGTTTTGAGGCGAAGAAACAATCCAATACCAGGTTCGTCTTGACGGAGTTCAAAAATTTTTGGTTCAAGGATGTATTTGGGAATAATTTTGAAATTGAAAATAATGTTAGGTAAATTGTTGCTAGTATTAGCAACTAGGCTGATGAGTTCTTTCCTTTGAGCCAAGAAAGTAAAGGGTTTTCGTTTTAGCGGATTATATTTTGAGAAGATACCTGGAAGCAGACTACTGATACGACTGGTTAAAAGTTGAAGATGCTCATTACAGTTTAGATCCTCCGGTTGACCAAAAGGCTTATGAGGTTGAGTTACCTTAGGAATACCATAAAGTTTGCCCTGTCGCCAGTGAAGAAACCATTCATCTCCCAGTTCTTGTCGGAGTGGTTTTACCTCCTGGTTATTTGGTAAAGCTTGTATAGATGCTTTGAAGCTTTGGGCAGAAAGTTTGACCTCGAAACCGTTGAGAAAAATAGACATAGGACATCTTCTCGATTAGAGCAAAAATTGAATTCTCAGTGCCTATCACTAAATAGGCACTCAGGTAAGTACATATATACTATCGCTCTTGTGTTACTCTCGAAAAATTTCCCTCAAAGCCAGGTTCTCAAAGCCTCCCTAGTTAAGGATTTCAGAAGTAATACCAAATCCGGGTTAACTACCCCCTTTATAATCCAGTCCGCGCAGGCGGACTTTGTTTGTGTAGCAGCGATTTTAAT
>CAKZMA010001318.1 GCA_937127375.1 uncultured Coleofasciculus sp.
ACAATGCTAATCCACCAATGAAGGTGTGCCACGCCAGTAGGGTGGGTTAGGCGGTACTCCGTTAAAAAAACGAACCCTTTAATCCTATATCCGCCGTAACCCACCAGGTTATACCAAATCCGGGTTAGCTACCCTCGTTATAACCTAGTCCGCGCAGGCGGACTTTGTTTGTGTAGCAGCGATTTCAATCGCCTCCTCTTGCTATCCAGGTTCAGCGGGGGACCATTCCGGTGGATGGAGTTCCCAGGGTAAATAGTCTTCGGCATTCTCGCGCCAACTGCCCAGCATGGCGTTTTCTGCGGCACCTGGATCATGGGGAAAGGCGGCTCCTACTTCTGCGGATACCATCACGGCGGTGTATTGTTCGCTGGCGGTTAACTGTTGGGCGAGGGCGAGCATAGTGGTGGTTTTGCCAGTTTGCCGGGGTGCATGGATGACAAAGTAGCCCTGCTGCTCAATTAGTGGGTCTAACTGGGGTAGCCGCGCTATGGGCGAGAGCATGTAGTGGATGTCGGCTTTGCACGGACCGGCGGTGTTAAACCATTTGGGCATGGGAGTTTTGAGGTTTGAGTAGGGGCGGGTTTATGGGCTTACATGTCGCTATTGATGATAACCTTTTTTCAAACCCGCCCTGACCGAGTTTTGATCGCTTTTATTGTCCCTACCTACTTAACGGGAAGTTCGATAATAAATTCTGAGCCTTTGCCTAAGTCAGACACACAGCTAATTTTACCCTGATGTTTTTCTACGATAATCTGGTGACTTATGGCTAACCCTAAACCCGTGCCACTCCCGACAGGTTTGGTGGTGAAAAACGGGTCAAAGATATGCTGACGCACGTTCTTACTCATGCCAATTCCGTTATCGCGAATCCGAATAATTATGGATTGCTCCTGTGTACCTTCAGGTTCTCTATGATTAGATACTTCAGTGGTGATAGTAATCAATCGAGGTTCGGCTTGACAGTTTAAGGCTTCAATCGCATTATCAAAGATATTGATAAAGACTTGATTTAACTGACTGGCATAACAAATCACTTTGGGAAGTTGGCTATAGTGTTTAATCACTTGAATTTCTGGGCGATTGCCTTCAGCCCGGAGTAGATGCTGTAATATGAACAGGGTGTTATCAATGCCTTCATGGATATCTACAAGTTTTAACTGAGCTTCATCCAACTTAGAGAAGGATTTGAGCGATCGCACAATTTTCCCGATGCGTTCAATCCCCACTTCCATGGAGGTGAACAGCTTATCCCAATCCTCAACCAGAAACTCTAAATCGATCTCTTGACTCAGTTGTTCAATTGCGGCGCTGGGTTCAGGATAGGTTTGCTGATACAGGTGTACGAGTTTTAATAGGTCTTGGAAATAGTCACGGGCATAAGTAATATTGCCGTAGATAAAGTTGGCGGGATTGTTGATTTCATGGGCAACACCGCCAATCATCCGCCCTAAACTGGACATTTTCTCGGTTTGGATTAGTTGGGCTTGGGTACGTTTTAATTCTTTCAGGGTGTCTTGAAGCGCCTTGGCTTTTTTCCGTTCGCGGGTTTCTGATTTCTGCAATTCTAATTCGATTTGTTTGCGATCGCTAATATCGCGGTGAGTACCTGTCATCCGCACGGGTGAACCGTTTTCATCGTTGGCGACGACTTTCCCGTAGTTGGAAATCCATTTATAGTCCCCGGATTGGGTTTGAAGTCGATAGTCTAATTGGTAGGGGATGGAATGATCGTGTAAATGCGCCTGCAACAGTTCCATCACCCCCGGTTTATCGTCGGGATGGATTAGGTTTTCCCAAGTCTTAATATGTCCTGATATTTCATCACAATCATAACCCAGCATATCGAACCAGTGACGGGACAAATACACCTCTCCAGTGTTGACATTCCAATCCCATAACCCATCTCCTGATGCGTCTAACGCCAGTTGTAAGCGTTCTTCACTTTGGTGTAAGGCGGCTTGCGATCGCGTCCGTTCGATGGCAATTTTGGCAAGGTAGAGAATTTGATCAATTAAGTCTTGATCCAGAGTCGTGGCGGTTTGCGGTTGGTGATAATACCCGGCAAATGTGCCTAAAATGCTGCCATCACTGCATAAAATGGGGACAGACCAACAGGCTCGCAACCCATGAGCTAAGGCTAAGTCTTTATAATTTGCCCATAACGGATCAGTAGCAATATCGTTGACAATAACCGTTTCTTGGCGATACGCCGCCGTACCACAGGAACCGACACCCTCACCAATTTCCACACCATCGATCGCTTGATTATACGCATCAGGTAAACTCGGTGCTGCACCTAAGCGCAGTTTCCCCTGTTCATCGACTAAGAGAAAGGAACAGCGCATTTGCCCAGATCGTTCCTCAACGAATTGGGCTAAGGCTGCCAAAATATCCGGTAGGGGCGCATCGGAAGCAATCTGTTTCAGGAGATCATTTTGCTGTTCTAGCACCATTTGGGCTTGCTTGCGTTCTGTTATATCCAGAACGGTTCCCATTAGTTTAATTACCTGATTTTGGGCATTCAGGACAGGTTTACCTCGACCTTCTAGATAGCGAACTTCACCATCGGGACGAATAATTCGATATTCAATCGTATAGGATTGAGGCGTCTTGATCGCGTTTTTCACCTGTTGGGTAAATAAAGGGCGATCATCGGGATGAATCCAAGTCAGATGTTGCTTATAGGTGAGGGGGTTTGGGTTAGGTTCTAGCCCATAAATTCGGAAGAGTTCCGTTGAGCCAATAATCTCCCCCGTCAGCCGATTAGACTCCCAACTACCAACAGATGCAATTTTCTGGGCTTCGGTGAGTCTGGCTTCAGACAGGCGCAGGTTGGCTTCGGCTGTTTTGCGATCGCTAATATCAATCGCAGCACCTAGGGTTTGTCGGGTTGTCCCGTCTGCATCCTGTTTAAACACGGTTTCTCGGCAAAATAACCAACGCCATTCCCCGTTTTTGTGGCGCATCCGGTACTCTAACTCAAAGACTTCCCCCACGTTGGCATATTTAATTCGTTGTGCATGATCCGAGAGGATAGCAAAATCATTGGGATGCATCAGCAGCGAGAGAACCTGGTTTCCCATCTGTTGGATTTGTTCGGGGGTATAGCCTAAAATTTCATGGATTTCCCGGTTGGCGTAAATATTGCGCCTTTCTACCCAATCATGAATGTAGATAATATTCGGATTGGCATCATTAATTGCCTGTAGCCAGCGCTGAGAGTCTTGCAGGGCTTGATCCAGTTGCTGGCGTTCAATTCCCACCGCGATTTCGTGAGCAATCGAGGCGAGGGTATCCAGAGTTGTTAGGGGTAAGGGATGACGGGCGAACATTGCCATAACCCCCACCAGTTCATTGTTTACGATCAGGGGATAACCAGCAAAGGATACCATTCCTTCCCGTCGCGCCCAGTCTGGATCAGTGATTTGAGGATCATTGAGGATATCATTGGTGAGGTGGGGTTGGCGTTGACTGGCGATGCGACCTAGTTTTGAGTTACTCAGAGGTACTTTGGCATGAGCGCCATTAATATGAGTGTACAATCCCGCCGAGGCTTGTAACTCTAAAATATTGTCTTGGGAATTCAGCGTCCAAATTCGGGCAAAGGCGACATCTAGGTGTTGAACAAAAGCCTGAGTACAGCGAAACAGCATCGCGGGTAACTCACTTTCCTGACTCAATGCAAATCCGATATCTGAACGCAAAGCTAAGCGCCGCGCATGTTCGGCTAACTCGGCTTCGGCTTGTTTGCGATCGCGAATTTCTTGGTGCAACTGGGCGTTTTGTTCTTGGAGTTGCTGGGTTAACAATTTGAGATGTAGGTGAATTTTAACCCGGGCTAACACTTCATCCAGTTGAATCGGTTTGCTAATATAGTCAACCGCCCCTAAGGATAATCCTTTGACTTTTGCCTGAGAATTCGACGTATCCACCGCCGCTGTCATAAAAATAACTGGGATATCTTTGGTTTTCTCCCACCCCTTCAGATGACGACAGGTTTCAAAGCCATCCATTTCTGGCATCATCACATCCAGTAAGATCAGATCGGGATTCAGTTTCTCTAATAGTTTCAGCCCTTGCTCACCACTTTTAGCAATCCGCACCTCAAAGCCGGAATCTCTCAAGAAATCCGAAACCAGTTTCAGATTCTCTGGCGTATCATCGATAACCAGAATTTGTGCATATCCTTGAGAATTCTGCATCTCCCCCCAGACGTTCGTCAACTCGTTTGGGGAATCTGGATTTAACTGAGAATTTGGATAAAGTGACATTTTAGCTTAGTTTCCCTTGCCCGGTAATGCTATTCTATTCGCTGGACACGGGATGGGGTAGATAAGGAGTCTAGTTTTACTCAAAATTTAACTTAGCTAGCATCAGTGAAACGATCTTCAGTTTCCCGATTACTCTGTCGCCGTTTTTATCTAGCTCAACGCTATACTAAACCTATCAAAAAGCCGATCAGGTAAAGAGGGCGGGTTTTGT
>CAKZMA010001319.1 GCA_937127375.1 uncultured Coleofasciculus sp.
TGTTCTTTTTTCCAGATGGGAGCGTTATGTTTTAAGGTATCAATGGCATATTTACAGGCAGCAAAGGCTTCTGAACGATGGGGACAGCCGATGGCAACTAAGACGCTAATTTCACCAATTTGTAGGCGTCCGATGCGATGGTGAATGACGACACGATTGACATCAGCCCACGTCTGTCGAATGTCTTGGGCAATGGTGGCAAAGACGCGCAATGCCATGGGTTCGTAGGCTTGATATTCCAGTGACACAACGGGTTTGCCTTCGGTTTGGTTACGCACAGTGCCACTCATGACGACGACAGCACCATTGGCAGGATCATCGGCGAGGGTATAGACATCGGCGAGGGATAGGGGGGCAAAGGTGATGGCAAAGTTATCATTGGTTTGCGGTTTTTGGGGAGATGCTATAGACATGGCGACTTTGCGGGTAGATGGAGAATATTTTCTTTTTAGCGCACAGGTGCAGGGAGATTCCAATATTGCTGCGATAGGCTCTAATTAAACAATTCCCTCCCAGCTCCCTTATCCCTTATACGCATCTTTCTTGAACTACCTGAAAGCCTTGTGACACAAGGCTTTCAAAGCCAACAGATTCCACCCTCTCCCGCCTGAGCTGGCAAAGGATCTGCTGAGGGAGGAGTTTCACTCGAAATTACGATGACCAGAGGATGCCTTAAGCGATGCTAAGCATGATATAACCTTTTGAGGATAGTAGCACTCTGAAGGGCTGTGGTAAGTTTGGGGCAATCAATAATAACGCTGTAAACTAATTTAGCTGATCTCTTGCTGACCTATTGATAATTGTGTTTAACCATGACTAACCTATACGGCATCTCTTCCCATACTTATTCTCTTATGTCCAATCTGTTGTCTAACAGGTCTATTGCAGGGTTTTAATGGAAACCTATCTAAATCATCCAACCTTTGGTTTACTTTTTCGCGTTTGCATGGTTGAAGACAACCAGGAACTGTTCACCACCCTTTACGCCCAGCGTCTATTTTTTTTGGTGACGACAGGCTCGAATGGTTTGGCGTTTGAACCGATTAGTCGTTCAGATGCTCGCCATTTAGTGGAAAATCGTCTCCGCATTCTCCGTCGTATGGGTGCATCCAAAGATTTTGAGCAGCTTCGGAAAATTCATAAGCAAACGTTCCAATGAGCAGTAGCGGTTGATTTTTGGATGATTCACTCTCTATCGTGACTCCCTTATTGCTCATCTCACATCATGACAGGCTCAATTACAGAACGTATTGCTCAGATTCGCCAACAGCTACCGCCCGACGTGCGGTTAATTGCTGTGACTAAACGAGTATCGGTAGAGGCGATACGCGAAGCCTATCAAGCTGGCGTGCGCGATTTTGGCGAGAGCCAAGTTCAAGAGGCGGCGGCTAAACAGGACGAACTTCAAGATTTGCCTGACATTACCTGGCATTTGATTGGACATCTTCAGAGCAATAAGGCAAAAAAAGCTTTAACTCAATTTCAGTGGATTCATTCCTGTGACAGCCTCAAGTTAGCCCAGCGACTGAATCAATTAGCTTGTGAGTTGGCTGTCAGTCTCAAAATCTGTCTCCAAGTCAAAATTATGCCTGATCCCCATAAATACGGTTGGACGATACCGGAATTGCTAGAGGCTTTACCTGAACTGGATCAGTGCAAGGCGTTGCAAATTCAGGGGTTAATGACGATTCCACCGTTGGGATTGTCCCGCCAGGAGACTCTGGGTGTCTTTGAGCGGACTCGGGATCTGGCGAATGAAATTGGACAGCAAAATTGGTCGAATTTGCGAATGCATCAGCTTTCTATGGGAATGTCAGAGGATTACGCCCTAGCCATCCAAGCGGGTGCAACGATGGTACGACTCGGGCGGACTATTTTTGGTGAACGTGGGGATTAAGTAGGCGAGGAATGGAACGATTAATTAGCATCATGAGTAAGCAACTGCTGTATAGTGCCAAAATAACTCTTATGATAAGTATTGTCTTGTAAGTAATCCCTGAGTGTTTTCACCGTTATGGGCATAGAACTACCCGTTTGATTAGAAGCGGGTGTATACTAAGGGCTTACTTTTGACAAGCTCCGGTGGTAGGAAATGTTAGGCGATCGCGGGGTAAGCTAGCCGTTTGCTTGGGGTTTCGGTCTCAACCCGCAAGAGTTAAGAACTGATACCTCAACGAGGGTCGATTCTAGCGTTTCCCGACAAACCCTAAAGTTGTGATGGAGAGTAGATCCATTCAACAACCCCACGCTACTAACGTGGAGCGTGGGGATTGCCAGAGACAGGACTG
>CAKZMA010001320.1 GCA_937127375.1 uncultured Coleofasciculus sp.
GGGAACGAGGGGGGTTGGGAGAGGGGCTTCTGGTGAGGGGTTGAGCTTAAGTTGACACGGATGGGGTAAAAGACGCACCGCACTAATAAATAAACTGATGTGCATGGAAATTATGCAGTTGTTACCGCTCAACCCTGACAAATGACAAATGACGAATAACAAATAACCATTAACGTTACTTGTCCCCACCAACTGACTTATTCTGCCAAATCTGCCAAGCTGCGCCAACCGAAGCACCAACGCCTGCTAATAAACCTATTCCCATTCCTTCGACAGTTTTAACCATGGGATCTTGCAACAAGCACTCATCGGTCGGTGTCGCGATTCCTAAACACTGATTCAGTTCAGCTTGAGCAGCAGTTCCTCCCACAACAAGTCCCACCGCACTACAACTCACGATAAATAGGCAAAGGCGAATGATTTTTCTATCCATCGATAGAGATATTCGTAGATAATTTGCCCTATCCTAACCTACCCAAGGGATTATTGGAAGCCTTTGGCGGCTTTCTTTTTCCGCTTACCTTTAGACTTGGATTTGTGAACCTCAGCGACAGCCGACTCAAACAGATTGTGCAAATGCAGGGGAACGCTAGCAATTTCTGGGAGTTCCGGTTCTAGGGGTTTATGAAACTCGTGGTGAAGTGTGGGTTCTAAATCCTGCTGGAGATTAAAATCTCGACGATCTAACACTGTTTGTAATACCGTCTCCAGTTGAGTGGGATATTCCTCGGCTAGCTGTTGCCAGATAAACAAGTTAATCTGAGGATCATTTAAGTATTTGTGGACTCGTTGTTCAGCATTGGGATAAGTTTGCCAGTCGTCGGATGCTAGCATGTCCTGAAACTTAGAGTAACTGGGAAGAAACATCTGACCCCAACGGGGATGAGAAAAAACAGTCACCTGTTCAGCGTTGCGGATATCGTCCGGTAAATCCACCTTAGGCGTCACCATGGGAGAGTTAGTGGAGTTATCCAACATATTGCTAACGGCTGTGGCGTCTGCACCCGCTTCCACCGCTGCTGATTTGATTTCCTCCTCATCCGTACCTGAATCTTGGATCATCTCTGTCAGGGATTTCGACGGATCAATCCCAGCCGCCGCTAGACGTTCTTGGGTCATTTTATCCCGCAGTTGAGCCAATTTTTGATTGAGTTGGTATCCAGGGAGGGTAATGCGATCGCGTCCAAAAAAGTCTACAAATGACTGATGATAAGTCGCTACAGAGTCCCAAGCCTGTTCTAACAGTTCCGGCGCATCACGGTAAAGGGCATTTTTGTAGTTGTTCTTGAATTCCCCAATGGCTACGGCTAGCTTGGGCTGACTCAAGCGCCCTTTGGCAAGGATGGGACTTAAAATCATCCAGTAGGTATCGGTGACAGGGGCGAGGCGAGTGAGTAAGATTTCCCCAACCTTAAACCGCCGCATCTGTTCAATAGTGGTGGGATGAGTCGGTTTGACGGTGTAATGCTTATCGGTGAGCCAATTTTTCAGTTCAAAGCCATCGGGGAGGATATGGGTAAGTTCAAACAAGCCAATAAAGCTATCTCGCCAGCGGTTTAACAACGTGCGATCGCTGGCTGTTAAATTGGGATGGTGTTCTAGGAACAGATCCAACGGTGTCTGATTGTCTACTTCACCCTCAGTTAAGAAGGTATCAATAACCAAGTTGCGCTGGTTGATATCGTAGGATTCTCGCATCAACTGATCAGCCGCATAGCTTTCTAAGGCGACGGCTAACTCTCCGTCGGCTTCGAGTACGAAGTTCGTTAGGGCTTGTTTCAGATCTTTGGCTTGCTCTAGAATTGCATCCACAGAGGTTTGCTCACCGCTCAACTCTACTAGGCTACAGCAATCAAGACGTGAATGCCTCTGTTATTGGGAATAAAATCAATTTAAGATTGATCCAGATCCAATATCTCGATTAACAAGATTGTTAATAATGACTCATTCTACTGACATTGCCACATTAGCCCGTTGGATGGCGGCTGACTTTACTAACCAACAACAAGCCTTTGACAATCCGCCCTTTTACGCCCATATCCGGGTATTTATGCGTCCCCTCCCCACGTCACTCTTAGATGGCGTCAGTTTCTTTGTAGAACAAGCGTATGACTATCTTCTCAACGTCCCTTACCGCTTACGGGTGTTGAAATTAATGGTGGTTGGGGATCATATTGAAATTGAAAATTACACCGTTAAAGAGCCAGAAAAATTTTACGGCGCATCTCGTGATCTTAACCGCCTGCAAACCCTAACCACCGATCAGCTAGATAAACTTCCTGGTTGTAATATGATTGTCGAATGGACAGGCAAAAGCTTTCAGGGACACGTTGAACCGGGCAAAGCTTGTAAGGTTTTCCGCAAAGGAAAAGAAACTTATTTGGACAGCACGTTTGAAATTAACGAAAATCAGTTTATCAGTTTAGATAGGGGACGCGATCCCGTAACCGATGAACATATTTGGGGTTCCATTGCTGGTCCCTTTTACTTTGTCCGTCGGGCTAGTTTTGCCGATGAAGTGAAAGTTTGAGCAACTGGTTAAATCTGACCTTGAATATCGCTGATTTAAAACCTGATAAATAGCTGTAGGGGCATGGTATTGTCGTGCCCTTATAGATATCAGGTTGAACTGTATCATTTAATTTCTAAAATTAGCCGATCGCCAATCCCTCGACTACGATAGAGAGTAAGGTCAAATCCGCGATCGCACTAGCCGATCTCCCTTTTTCTATCCACGCATCAAGATCCCAAAAATCACCCTTCCGGAGGATGCTATGACTACCGCTATTTCTCTTGTCATCACTACCTACAACCGAGAACGTTACCTCGGTGCAGCGATTGACAGCATACTGGCACAAACCGGGGGAGATTTTGAGTTAATTGTGTGGGATGACGGGTCAACAGATGGATCGGTTGCGATAGCCCAAGACTATGCTAAACGTGATCCACGAGTCCGGGTAATCGCCGCTGAACATCAAGGACGAGGTATTTCCCTGAAACGTGCGATCGCCCAAACCACAGGTTCCTATATTGGTTGGGTAGATAGTGATGACAGATTAGCACCCTCTGCATTGGCGGAAACAGCGGCAATTCTGGATACTCAGCCAGACGTAGGGATGGTTTACACCGACTACCAGGTAATCAATGAAAGTGGTAACGTGACAGGTTATGGCAGTCGGTGTCGTATTCCCTACTCTAAAGAAGGGATGCTACAAAAATTCATGACCTTTCACTTCCGGTTAATCCGTCGTTCTGTTTATAACCAAGTGGGAGGAATTGATGAGTTATTTTACTATGTTGAAGATTACGATTTATCCTTACGACTTTCTGAACTAACAGAAGTATACCACATTAAAAAACCGCTCTATTATTATCGCAATCATTCAGCAAGTATATGTTATCAGCACTCCATTGAGCAACGTCTGCAAGCCAGTAAAGCTGTTGCTTGGGCGATCGCACGCCGCAGTTCAATCAACCGATCCGATTCATCTGTAAAGCCTCCCTGTACCCGTCCAATTCGTAAAGTGTTGAAACAGATCCTATCATTCGCGGCACTTCCCCTCATCGCCGCTATCAATGGTATGCCAGCACAGGCACAAATTACACCAGCAGCAGATGGTACAGAAACTCAGGTTACACCAATAGGTGATCAGATCAATATCACAGGCGGTACATTATCCGGAGATGGAACCAATCTTTTCCACAATTTTAGTCAATTTGGACTAGACAGCGAACAAATTGCCAACTTTATTTCTCAACCCTCGATCCAAAACATACTAGGGCGAGTCAATGGCGGATATCCTTCAATCATTAATGGTTTAATTCAAGTCACAGGCGGTAACTCCAATTTATTTTTAATGAATCCTTCGGGTATCGTATTTGGGGCTAACGCTAGTCTGAATGTTCCGGCTGATTTTACGGCAACAACGGCTACAGGAATTGGTTTCGATGGGGGTTGGTTTAACGCTGTAGGTTCAAATAATTATATCAACCTTGTCGGTAATCCCAATGCCTTTGAGTTTGCCACTTCACAGCCTGGAAGTATCGTTAACGCAGGTAATTTAGCTGTATCCGAAGGGCAGACACTCTCCCTAGTTGGAGGAAATGTGATCAATACAGGGACAATGGAAGCGACTGGTGGCACAATTACCATTGCGGCAGTTCCTGGAACCAGCCGTTTGCGTCTGACGCAAACAGGACAAGTATTAAGTTTGGAGGTATCCACAAATAACCCTAACGCCATCACACCATTAATGTTGCCAGAATTACTCACAGGGAGTAATGAGGAAACGGGTTTAACGGTTAATGAAGATAACACGGTACAAACTACCGCAGGTACGGTAATTCCTCAGCAACCAGGAACCGCAATTGTATCGGGAACAGTGGATGCTTCTGCTGACTCAGTTGGTGGAAATGTAGATATTTTCGGAACGGTTATCGGTTTAGTCGATCAAGCCCAAATTAATGTTTCGGGTGACACAGGTGGGGGTGAAATCCGAGTTGGGGGCGAGTATAAAGGAGAGGGTACAGTTCCAACCGCTGACACCACGGTAGTTGGTAATCAAGTAACTATTAATGCTGATGCTAACTTTAATGGGAATGGTGGACGTGTTATTGTTTGGTCTGATGATTTTACCCGCTTTTCTGGGACAATCACAGCGCGAGGAGGGACAGAAAGTGGGAATGGTGGTTTTGTAGAGACATCCGGGAAAAACGTGTTGGAATCTATTGGTGGAACAGTAAATACTAGTGCCGCTAATGGTTTACCTGGGAGTTGGTTACTTGATCCTTGGAATGTCACCATTACAGATGATGCTCCTACTGGTACTTTTACGGGTGGAATTTTTACGCCTTCTGCTGAATCTCAAATCAATGTCAATGATATCGTAAATGCTCTCAATGGCGGCACTGATGTCACGATTACGACAGCAGGAGAGGAAGGAAATGAAGGAAATCAGGAAGGCACTATTACAGTAGACGCTGCCCTTGATATCTCTTTGAATGCTGTGGATACAACGTTAAGGTTAGAAGCTGATAATGATATTATCGTAAATGCTCCCATCAGTAATACCAGTGATATTTATGTCCTAAACTTGTTCTTACAAGCTGAGAATAACATTGATGTTAATGCTGACATTAGCACAGCAGGCGGTAGCATTGAGTTTACAAGTAATAGTGGGGCTATTGATACCACTGGAATAACTCTCGACTCTAGCTCAACTTTTACAGATGGAGGGGCGATAAATTTGTCTGCCCCTGGAGGGATTACGACAGGAGAAATTAATTCGAGTTCAACATGGACGGGTTTTGTCTCTGCCACAGGTGGATCTGTTATCTTGACCTCGGACGGCGATATTATTACTGGTGCGATTAATTCATTTTTTGAAGGGAATAACGAGTATGGTTCTGAAGGAGGGGCAGTCAACTTAGAAGCAGGAGGAAGGATTGAAACGGGCGAAATTAATACATTTTCCACTAATCAAGAAGCGTTCAGCATAGGAGATGACAATTCCCAAGGGGGTGCTGTAAACTTAGTTGCTGCTGGCACGATCGCCACTGATGGAATTAATACCTCAGGTAGCAGTGACGGTGAACTGAATAGTATAGGTAGCTCAGTAACTATTGAAGCCGGAAGCGATATCGATGTAACAGGCGTAATTAACTCCTCAGCTTCGTCTTTTAGTGAATCTTTTGGGACTTCTGGTTCTGCTAGTGGGGGATTAGTGAGCTTAACTTCTGAAGCTGGTTCTATCAATACCAATGCCATTAATTCTTCTGCATTGTCTTCGGCTTTTGATGAAGAGAGTGGTGTTGCTGGTGTGGCAACGGGAGGTGAAGTTAACGTAAATGCTGCGGAGGGGATTCAAGCCGGAGCTATTGAGACAACGGCATCTTCTTTTGCTTCAGAGGAAACCGGAACAGCAACAGGTAATTCAGTAACCTTAGTGGGAAGTAACATCATATTTGAGAGTATCGACACTTCAGCCACTTCTAATTTAGCTGATGGAATCGGGGGTAATGTTAGCATCACTGCCAATGGAATTCCCAACGGTTTAGTCAGGGGTGTGGGAACACTTGAAACGGGCTTCACGATTTCGACTCAAGGAAATACTGATTCGGGTACAGTAGACATTACTCATAATGGTGGAATTGATAATGACTTATTTACGGTAGGAGATGCAAGTATAAATGGAACAGCAGGTGGAATTAATGCAGGCGAAAACAGTACGATTTTGCCTGTTCAACAGTTTCCCTCTCCAGGTACTCTGATTCCAGATAATGATATCTCCTCCCAAGGTAATATAACGATTACCTTTGTCAACGAATCCCCAAGTTTAACCGCCAATGCTGAATTGCCGACGACAGAAACCAACGAATCGATTACATTTACATTGTCGGATTTAGATATAGAAGTGGCAGATGAAAATGGTGATAATACCACGATCCAAATTAGCGAAATCACTGCCGGAACGCTAACGCTAGAAGATGGGACACCAGTGACTTCGGAAACAGAACTCTCCGTCAATGATGTGTTGGTATATACTCCGCCAACGGATGAGATAGGGGATATTTCAGCCTTTACTATTGTAGGGAGCGATCGCGTGTCCTTCTCTGAACCACAACAGGTTAGTATTAACGTTGATGAACCACCAACGCCGATACCACCAACACCGATACCACCAACACCGATACCACCAACACCGATACCACCAACACCGATACCACCAATCGAAATTTCGCCAACTGCTCTAATACAAAATGAAGTAGAAGAGAAAATCGAATCGTTCTCGGTTGTCCAACCCATCGCATCCAATCGCTTAAGCACTCCCATCAAAAGCGAAACAGAAGCGCGTCAAATTCTCAGTGAAATTGAACAGGCAACTGGGGAAAAACCCGCACTCATTTATGTCAGCTTTGCGCCAACTGAAATCTCAAAAAACACCAACTATACCGGATTAGAAACAAATAATACCGAAGCGTTTGATAACTACTTCAATCGCTCCGGACCCCATGTTACAATTACTCCCCAAGATAGTGATCAATTAGAACTGTTGATCATCTCTGCCGATGAACCCCCAATTCGGCGACGCATCGCTGGAGTAACCCGTGGGAAAGTGCTAGAAGTCGCTCAGGAATTTCGCCGCAACATCACCAACGTCAGGATTCCCCGTGACTATATCACGCCAGGACAACAACTTTATCAATGGCTTGTTGCTCCCCTAGAAGAAAACTTACAAGCCCAAGAGATTGATAATCTTGCCTTTGTCATGGATGCAGGATTGCGTTCTTTACCTGTCGCGGCGCTGCATGATGGTAAAGGATTTCTGGTTGAACGCTACAGCGTTGGCTTAATGCCTAGTCTATCGCTCACCGATACTCGCTATGTGGATATTCGGAATGTTGGTGTATTGGCGATGGGCGCTGATACCTTCCAGGATTTGAACCCCTTACCTGCTGTACCCTTAGAATTATCCGCGATCGCAGGTCCTCTGTGGCAAGGTAAAGCATTTCTTAACGAAGCCTTTACCTTAGAAAATCTCAAGCAAATCCGTTCATCTCAACCCTTTGGTATTATCCACTTAGCCACTCACGGCGAGTTTCAATCGGGGAAGGCGTCTAACTCCTATATCCAGTTATGGAACCAGAAACTCAGATTAGATCAATTGCGACAATTGGGATTAAACAATCCTCCCACAGAACTGTTAGTCCTAAGCGCTTGTCGCACCGCCTTAGGCGATAGAGAAGCCGAATTAGGCTTTGCTGGATTAGCCATACAAGCCGGAGTAAAGTCCGCCTTAGGGAGTCTCTGGTATGTTAGCGATGCAGGGACGCTAGGATTCATGACCAGCTTTTATGACCATTTGCAACAAGCGCCGATTAAAGCCGAAGCCCTGCGACAAGCTCAACTGGCGATGCTCAACGGTGAAGTCCGATTAGAGGAAAAACAGCTAATCGCTGGAGATGTACAGATTCCCTTAAACCCCGAGCTTGCCAAATTGGGAGACCAAGACTTTACCCATCCCTACTACTGGAGTGCATTAACCCTGGTGGGTAGTCCTTGGTAGTAGTAGTGTGGCACACCTAAGCAAGATCAATTAACCATTAGCCCGGAAACCGTAGGGGCGCACGTCTGTGCGCCCGATTTAACCCTAAAATCTATTTCCCAATTTTTTACAGTTGGCTGACTGACCGGATAAATGCTAAGACTGATACGGTAGACTGACAAAAAAACATGGGCAGAAAAATTGTCGGAATGATAAGTAGTTATCGAGGGCTTAATCAAGCGGACTGGCTATGGCAACAAACGCCAAACCCTTGTGGAATCTGGGATAACATGCAAATGCTCTCCCAAGCCCCTGAGCCGGATTTTCTGCTCATGTACCAGTATTCGTTTCCCAAACCTCGCCCTCAACTCCCCTGGTGGCAACGTTTACGCAAAAAAAAGAGTTCAAAACCTGATGTAGCCTCCCAGTTACGCGGCGTTCCCAAAGAGCGGATAATCTACTTATTACGAGAACCGCCCCTGGAAAAAGTTGTTAAAAACCACAAGACAAACTATGAAGCCGCGAAAAACTATTGCGGTTACATTTCTGGACCCGATGATTTTGCCCCAACCCCTGATTATATGCCCGCGATTTGGTATCACGCGAATTCCTTCCGAGAATTAAATGAAATGATACCACCGGAAAAAATACACGCTTGTAGTTGGATCACCTCTGGAATCGATCGCACTCCTGAACATCGTAGACGGTTAGCCTTCTTGAAGTCATTACGAGAGAGCGGGTTTGAGTTTGACCTCTACGGGCGCGGATTACCCGACTGGGCGCAGGCAAAGGGTACCCTGAAAAACAAATGGCATGGCATGGCACCTTACTACTATAATCTCGCGATCGAAAACTATGCCGGGAATGATTGGTATGTCAGCGAAAAACTCTGGGATGCTTTACTAGCCTGGTGTTTACCTATTTACTACGGCGGTTCGGCGGCGGATAAATTACTGCCACCCGGAAGCTTTTTGCGGCTACCGACGCTAGATGAGCAGGGCATCGCTTATATTAAAGAAGTAACCTCAACCCCGGATGCTTGGTATGAAGCCAAGGACGCGATCGCTGAAGCC
>CAKZMA010001321.1 GCA_937127375.1 uncultured Coleofasciculus sp.
TACTGGCAGATTGAGCAGTTAGAACAAGCGGGATATACCGTCCATACCCAACAGGGATGGCACACCTCGACTTTGCGGCAATACCTTGGCTTACCTAAGTCCAAGAATAAAGCATCCGAATCCCCCGCCGCCCATGCTGTTGATGGTATCTGCCTCGCCGCCTCTCGGTTTATGCGATATCGCCAGATTAAGGGGAGAAGTGGCACCTTCTTAGGCGCAATAGAAGTAACACTGTGTCAGTTTGCGGTGATTCGTCGCCCTCCAACTTGTCGCCGTCAGTTACACCTAATGATCCCTAGCAAGGGAGGGAAACGGCGTGGCTACGGCGGCACAGTTACCCGCCACGGGTTGAGGAAGGGCGATTATGTCAAAGTAGAGACGCGCCATGGCGCGTCTGTACAAGCGGGTATCAGATGGTACGGTTATGTTTCCGGTGACACTAAAACCCAAGTCTCAGTTAGTAACGCTAACTGGAAACGGTTAGGACAGTTCACTGCATCCAAAGTCCAATTGTTGCAGCGAAATACCGGACTGGTATCAACAGTTGGATTGTCAAACCTCACCGCGTTGAACGGTTCGGTTTGACCTCTATCCCTCCCCGACCTGCTTTGCTGAGGTCGGGGTCTCACGAGGTTTACGATGAGTATTAAAGACAAACCGAACTCGCCACACGGTCGTCAGATTGGTCTTATTCTATTAATTCTGGCGAGTGTATCCTTACTGGGGTACTTGTTTGTACCCAAATCCTCTCGGTTTCCTATAGTACCCTATAGCGAATTTCTCGACCAACTGGACGACGGCAAAGTCACACGGGTTTCGGTGGGGGAAGAACAAGTAATTTTTCAGCTTAAGCCCACTCAAGATCCCCTGAAGGCGACTCAAGACTTGCTGCAAGCCACTCAAGATCCTCTCCAAGCCACTCAAGACTTGCTGGAAACGCCAGAACCGCCCCTAGACACAGAAGTAGAACCGGATCTGGATACACCCGACAATCCGTTAAATTCAACATCTGACGATCCGCTCAACCCAACCGATGAACTGCTCAACGAGGATGAGCAACAAGGACAAATCTATGCCACACTCAGGGTTTATGATCCAGACTTGGTGAACACGCTTCAGGAACAGGAGATTGAATTTTTTGCTGCGCCTCCTCCCAAAAATGGTTGGTTACTGAGTCTGTTAAGTTGGGTGGTTCCACCGCTAATCCTCGTCGCCGCCTTTCAGTTTTTCCTGCGTCGCAATGATAGAGACGCTGAAGGTGCGCTTTCGTTTAGTAAAAGTAAGGCAAAGGTTTATGTAGAAGGAGAATCGGCTAAAATTACCTTTGCTAATGTCGCCGGGGCGGAGGAAGCCAAGACAGAATTAGTGGAAATTGTCGAATTCCTGCAAAACCCTGATCGCTTTACCGAAATTGGCGCAAGAATTCCTAAAGGGGTACTGCTGGTGGGACCTCCGGGAACGGGAAAAACCCTCTTGGCAAAAGCCGTGGCGGGGGAAGCTGGGGTTCCTTTCTTTAGTATTTCCGCTTCGGAGTTTGTGGAACTATTTGTAGGTACGGGTGCTGCGCGGGTGCGGGATTTGTTTGATCAGGCAAAAAAGAAAGCGCCCTGTATTATTTTTATTGATGAATTGGATGCGATCGGCAAATCTCGGAGTAGTGGGAATTTCCATAGTGGCGGGAATGATGAACGGGAACAGACGCTGAACCAATTGCTCACCGAGATGGATGGATTTGCGGCTGGAGATGCGACGGTGATTGTCCTAGCGGCGACGAACCGCCCCGAAAGCTTAGATCGCGCCTTGTTACGTCCGGGACGCTTTGACCGTCAGGTATTGGTTGACCGTCCTGATTTAGCTGGACGTAAAGAAATTTTAAGTATTTATGCCCAGAAAGTCAAATTGGGCGAGGATGTGGATCTGCACGCGATCGCAACTCGGACTCCTGGGTTTGCTGGGGCGGATTTAGCTAATCTAGTCAATGAAGCCGCCTTATTAGCCGCCCGCAAGCGACAGGATACCATTGCTCAAGCCGACTTTGCCGAAGCCATTGAACGAGTCGTGGCGGGGTTGGAGAAGAAAAGCCGGGTTCTCAGCGATGTTGAGAAAAAGATTGTCGCTTATCACGAAGTTGGTCATGCTTTAGTGGGTGCGTTAATGCCAGGGAGTGGTAAAGTCGCGAAAATCTCCATTGTGCCACGGGGAATGTCTGCTTTGGGATACACGCTACAACTACCCACAGAAGACCGTTTTTTGATGAATGAAGTGGAACTCCGGGGTGATATTTCCACACTTTTGGGGGGACGCGCCGCTGAAGAAATTGTCTTTGGCAATATCACCACAGGGGCGGCGAATGATTTGCAACGCGCCACCGAGTTAGCCGAACGCATGGTCACGACTTATGGCATGAGTAAAGTGTTGGGTCCTTTGGCGTATAATCAGGCTCAAGGCAATAGTTTTTTGGGCAATAGTGGCGGGAATATACGCCGGAGTGTGAGTGATGAAACGGCAAAAGAAATTGATGTGGAAGTGCGAGAAATTGTGGAAACCTCTCATCATAAAGCCTTAGCGATTCTCAATCAAAATCGCGATTTACTCGAAGAAATTGCACAACAGATATTAGCAACGGAGGTGATTGAAGGGGAAAATTTACAAAATCTGCTGCAACAAGTGCGCCCAGTGGATAATTTTGTCGCCTTGGAGGATAATCGTGTAGCTTCATAGAAGAGATGAGGGAGATGAGGGAGATGGGGGAGATGAGGGAGATGGGGAAGATGGGGAAGATGGGGGAGATGGGGAAGATGGGGGAGATGAGGGAGATGGGGAAGATGGGGAAGATGAGGGAGATGAGGGAGATGGGGAAGATGGGGAAGATGAGGGAGATGGGGAAGATGGGG
>CAKZMA010001322.1 GCA_937127375.1 uncultured Coleofasciculus sp.
TGCAGGCGGTCAAAGAGTCGATGCTAGAAGAAACACAGCCTTGATGTTTAGGAACTGGACTTTGGACAAACAAAGACGTAAAAGAACTTAAAGTAGCTTACACTAAGCCACCGATTGTGATACTCAATCCAGGTTAATTTGAAGTTCCCCCCGTGCAGATGAACGATGGGAACTGCGTAAAAATACAGTACCAGTAAGGAAAACTGAACTCATGAATACAGCCAAGCTGGGTTGGTACTTTATTAAGCCGCAAGCCCCTATACCCCAGGCTAAAGCCTTATTCCGTAGTGGCTTGAGCGCGATCGTACCCATGTAGTGTGCGTCAAAATCGTCGTTAAAGGGGAAGGTGAGCTTTGCTCCACTCCCGTTTATGAGAATGATTATTATTTTTATAATAAGAGAATGGCAAAAGCGGGGCAATACTATCAGATAATGTCAATACCAACCTGACATTAGTTTACTGAAAGCCAATGCCCCACTGTGACTGTAAAAAAATTATTGAACAATTTCAGCAGTTTCGACAAAACCTGTATACAATTATTCCCCATAGACGTGATGCCGTTATGGATTTAATTGATGCCCTTTCATCTAATCAAACAGCTCGCTCACCTGTCGAGGTGACATTAAATCCGTTATTCAAAAGAAACTATAGTACCTTTTATAAAGCGATTCAACAGTTTAAGTTAAACCTAGGTGATATGAAAGACTCTCACCTTGGCACAATAGCAGAAACAATAAAAACACAACAGTCACTTCTGCCGCTCATTGCCTCAATCATTCCCGCTCCCGTACAACGAGCTTTTTACTTATTTGCTTTAGATGTTACTCCACGGCAACGACCTCACGCTGCCACCATGGCTGAACGCGGTTTCATCTATCAGTCTAACACAATTAAAGGAAATAAACCCATAAATATTGGGCATTCTTACTCCATTTTCTCCCTATTACCTGAACGTACAGATTTTGACAATGCGCCTTGGTGTCTTCCTCTATCAGCGCAAAGGGTTTTACCGGAGCAAAAAGGAACAGACGCTGGAACACTTCAGTTTCAAAAAGCTCTTGCTCATCTCGATTTACCTCAAGACTCTTTATCTGTCCTGGTTGCTGATAGCGACTACAGTAGTCCTAGCTTTTTGAAACAAAATCTCTCAGATGATAATGTTGTTATTATCACCCGAGTCAGGAAAAATCGGGTCTTTTATCGCCATCCGGATGATTGTCGTGTTAAAACCAAACGACGTGGGCATCCTCAATGGTATGGCAATAAATTTAACCTCAAGGATGAATCAACTTGGCATTCTCCTGACCAAACCAGCACAACTCAGTTGACAGCTAGATCGGGTCGAATATTAAATATCAATATTTCCTGTTGGCAGCAGATGGTGATGCGAGGGACGAAAGAATATCCCCTTCATCAATACCCTTTTACCTTGCTAAAAATTCAGGTGAGTGATCAACAAGGAAAATTCCTTTGGAGTCCAATGTGGTTAATCGCCATTGGTCAACGCCGAAACGAACTGAGTTGTTTAGATATTTATCATGCCTATCGCCAACGTTTTGACTTGGAGCATTTTTTTCGTTTTGGTAAACAGCGTTTGTTAATGGCGGCTTTTCAAACTCCTGAAGTTGGTCATGAAGAAAACTGGATTCAACTAACCCTATTGGCTTACATTCAATTATGGCTAACCAAAGACTTGGCACAACACTTACCACGTCCCTGGGAGCGTTATCTGCCACAAACATCCCACTCTAGTATAACACCAACTGCTGTACAAAGAGACTTTATCCGAATAATTTCGGTGATTGGTACACCCGCTAAAACTCCCCAAACCCGAGGTTATTCCCCTGGTCGTCTTCCAGGTACTTCTCTACCTCCTCGCCAGCGACATCCTGTCCTCAAAAAAGACAAAATAAGAGGAAAAAACTCGCCACGGGCGTCTTAATTTAGTTGATTTTCATGATTTTCTATCCATAGGTTCGTCAACATTGTGGGCGAACCCGTTTTCTTTTGTCCAAAGTCCAGTTATGTAATGGGGCGCAGTTTGGGTAGTGTTCCCGCCATTGCGGTTGCTAATCACGCTCAAGATCAATTAGCTGGATTGATTATCG
>CAKZMA010001323.1 GCA_937127375.1 uncultured Coleofasciculus sp.
GAGTTAACGGAAATAGAAAGTCCAGTAAGCGAATATGAAAAAAAGGATGTAAGTCATAGCCGCCAAGTAACTCGAACAGTATCTGTATTTAATCCAGAAAAAAAGAGTTGGGCTTAAAAATATTTTTGAATAGAGAGAATTAAAACTCGCAAAAAAACGGTTTTGATCAGCAAAGATTTTGCTTTTATTTTGGTATATTTTTTGAAAATGAAAATCCCCTGGGGGTAATAGGGGCTGAATTAGCCGCATCAGCCAGCGCCAAAACTGCTTCACCATTGGCTTGTCGAAAAGGGGATATTGTTTTATGGTATATCCTTACTTCTATCGGGGTTGGGTCGGATGCGATCGCGGGTCGGGTTTGGAATTCATGCGCCATTTAAGTAAAGGGCGACCCGATACAATTGAGTGGATGGGTAGTGTTCATTGATGCAGGCGGGTCGCCCCTACAGCATCGTAGGCTTGTGTTTGTTCGAATTCATCGCTATGAATCTCGTTTAAATATCTGCCGAATGTGGGTTCTAAAACGGCGACAAAGGACGCCTATACTGTACCTGTAGGGGATCGTGTAGGAGGACGTCACAATTTAGAAACCTGCGAAGGCAGGTTTTGTTTGTGTAGATGCGGTTTTAACCGCCCTATCCTAGTTTAATGAAGACTGCCTGTAGCAGCTTCACCAGTTCAAAGGTGACAAAAATAGCGAGGATGGCTGTAACCAAGCTATTCAAGAAGCGATTATTGCCATAGCCAAAGACAGAGGCGGTAAATTTGATCAACACAAAGGCGAGACAGGTAATGACGGCAAGTTGCAAAAAAGTCATAGGTTCTTGTTTAACTAAGTATTTTTGCTGCTTAGACTATATCACCTATCCATCGACTCAGGGTGATTGGGCGTGTTGGACAACTTATTTCAGCAATCCCTATAATAACGTTGTCTCAATCTCTTGTCTTACAGTAGCTGTGAGCTGACAATTACTCTTGAGACAGTCTACGATTAACCGATTGGCATAATCATAGGAATCAAACCGTTTTTGCCATAGCGCACCCAAGTGCCATTCATACCCTATATTTCGATGGTCAATCATTACCGATCGCAACTGCGCTACCCACTCTTGACCATGCTGACGCCACCACTGCTGAATCTTATCTTTATCGTCTTGGCAGTTAGGCAATTGCTGTTTCAATTGCCGGAGTGCGGTACTAATTGGTTTCCCCTGGGTTAGATAGTCGAGTTCAAGGGCAAGGTGTAAGGCATTGAGTCGATCATCAATCCGATCAGGAGTCAGCGCGATCGCAACGGCTAATGCTTGAGTTAAGGCTAAATCTAAGGCGAGATCCCCAGCGAATTCACCTGCGAGTCTGGGATCAATGGCTAAGGCTAATGTCGAGTCACCCGCGAGTCGATGGGTAGGGGGTAAGGCAAGGGTTAAGTAAAAGGCACGAACAGCCGCCGATTTGTAGGGGGTGGTGACAGTCAGGGATTTTTGTCGCATCCAGTCAAGTAGCCCTGGTAACGTGTGGGAGGGGGTTTCAGCAGGGGGCAATTTGGCGTGCGATCGCTCATTTTTGTCTGGCTTCTCTACCTCTGCCACAACTAAAGCATCAATCTGTTGCTTGAGGCACTGTACCATACCATCAGCATGGGGTAACATCTGGGCGGTGAGTAAAATCACTTCCCGCCAGCGTTTTTCGGTGAAATGGGACAATAACTGGGGAATAGAGGTTTCGGCATCATCGACAACTGCCCTGGCGGTAAAATACTCTTGAAAGGTTAAATGAGAAAACGAATAAATTCCCCTCGCCCGTTCAACTAATAACCCATGCTGCGCCTCGATGGATTTCAACACCGCCGCACTATCTAATTCTAGGGTAGCCAGATCCAGGCGATCGCCTAACTGTTGCTGTAAATAGTCGCCAATTAGGTGGACGAGGGTGCTTTCGGTAAAGAAATAATCCCCTTGCTCAAATGTTATGGCAGCTATCTGACTCAGCAATTGTAGCTTATGGGACAAAGATAAATTACGATAAATATCATCTCGTTTAATCCCTCTGGCTTCGTCCCAGCGAATCAGTAGCAGATCAAGTCCTTGTTTGTAGAGATCACAGCGTTTTTTTGGGAATTCTGTCTTAGTTTGAAAGACTAAACAACTCAGATTTAACAGGACGGGCGTCGTTGCCAGTTCTCGAATCGGTTGATTTTCGGGACTTTCTAACTGTTCCAGAAATAGCGCCGCCTTTTTTAATCCTGATGCAGGTTTATTCCGGGCAACGGCGATAAACCAGTTTTTGACAAATTGTTCAATTTGAGGGCGTTTGAAGTCAGCCAGTTCTACCTCAGTAAAGCCGGGAAACCTGTATTCTTTAGCGGCAATCCGACAGGTAATAATAATCTGATTTTTATAATAGTGGTCAGCTAGCTGGCGAATCTGGCGAATAACTGCATCACTCATGGCGTCTGGCACTTCATCCAAGCCATCCAATAGTAGCAATGCTCTGCCTTGATTTAAAACCGTTTCCAGCTCTTGAGCTGTTACATCGCAACGCTCAAATTCTTGGGTAATATAGTTAAAAAGATTCCCATTATTTTCACAACAAGCATCTTCAGCAAAGTTTTTCAGGCGGATAAAAATGGGAACCTGTTCGGGTTTAAATTTACCCGTATTACATTGAATCGCCAGATATTGTAAAAATGTGGTTTTCCCGGCACCAGGTTTTCCTAATACCATTAATTTGCCATATCGTTCCACGGCTTTGAGTCCGGCAAGCCCTTCCAGCCGAACATTGCCTAAGCCCAAGCGATCAAAGTCTTCTGATTTGCCGCCTTGTAAATCGTTGAGATCGAGCCATCGTTGACTGCTAATTTCTTCGAGGATATTAACATCGACATAGAGTTCATCTAAATCAATCGGTCGGGTAATATCTAATAGACGTAGGGTTCCACATTGATGGTGCAGTTTATCATGATGCTTTTGTCGCACTTGATTGACGAGTGTATTAATATCATTGTCAATCGTTTGAACATTCTGTTTTGAATGGGGTTTAGCTGTTAACGGTAACGCCGCTATTTCGTCGAGATCCAGATCGAGACGAAAGCAAATTTCAATAAAAACGTGATGATCAACAGGTTTCCCCTTAAAAAATTTCCAAATCGGCTGACGAGTTTCTAAACCCACTTCTCCGGCTAAGTATTCCTGTGTCCATCCCTTACGCAGGAACGCTTGTTTGGCTTTTTGGATGCCTTCTGTAGATGCTTTGAGCGAACGTCTTGCCATAGCCTATCGGTGATCAAGTGCAGGACAAATCCTACTGGATTTAGCTAGAGTGTTCCCACCTATTTGGTAAAATGCGACATTTTAGGGATTTTTTGAGATATTGGGAGAGATAAATCGATGACTTGGTGTACTAAGATGGAGAGGTCGGTCGCTACTGGCAGATGGGTGAGCGTATCAAGTTTGCCAATAGCGCTGATGTGTAGGTGTTTTTTGAGGCGGCTCTAGAAAAATGGCTGAATCGCTTGGTGTATCAGGGATTGAAACAACACTTGAAATAGCTTTCCCTTTTTCAGTCCAACCACTCGGAATTCCCCTGAATCCCTATCAGGGATTGAAACT